>SKNL01000216.1 GCA_007120555.1 Balneolales bacterium | reverse complement strand
TTCGCCGGTATCGAAGAACTGCTTACCTTTGAACTCTTTTTTGATGGTTGAGCGTATGTCCGGAATGACCGACATCAACGGCATGTCGTAATTCTTCATCGCGTCGATGCTGTCGATTTTCTTGTTGGTGACGACCACCAGCAGCACCAGTCCGGCAGAGAGTGCAAAACCCATGAAAACACCGGTGAGCAGGAAGTAGATATGATCCGGGTAAAAAGGTGTAGACGGCAGCCGGGCCTGGTCGAAAACGCGGCCGTTGCCGGTCGAAGACTGCTCGTAGAGGCGAAGCTCAACCTGCTTGGCGGCAATATCATTGTACATACGCTCGTGGAGCTGGCGCTGGCGTTCCAGGCGGACCAGGCGCGTCTGCTCTTCCGGCAGGCGGCTCAGATCCTCCTCGTATTTGGCAATTTCACTCCTCGCCCGCGAAATAAGCGCCTTTGATCGCTCCATATCGATCATCTGATCGGCAATGGAACGCCGCAGTTCAATCACGCGCTGGTTCACATTGCCCTGTTCGCCCACCAGGAATCCGGTGGTTCCTTCCAGGCTGCGACCGACAAGCTGATCGATCTCTTCGCGGTAGGCGGCAATATCCCGGTTGATCTCGCGCAGGCGCGGCTCGGAGTCCTCGTTGCCGCGAAGCGACGGATTCCGCTCCAGTGTGAGGATCCGTTCGATGGTCAGACTGGCGATGTTTTCCTGGAGCATCTGCACCCGCGGGCCCACGGCCTCCTTCAGGTGATCGGAGAAACCGGGACGGATCTCTTCGAGCTCGATCTCCAGGTTGGCGCGCCGTTTCTGGGCGGCGTCCATCTCAAGTTCCGTAGCTGCGATCTGATCTTCCAGTGTGTTGATGCGTCCGACCACACGCGTGGTGTGGGCATCCAGATTGATCCCCCCTTCCACACTTCGCATGAACTGTTCCACTTCGCGTTCGGCCTGGCGCAGCTGTTCGCCAACCTGTGCCATAAGCACGTTGTCCAGGAAATCAATGGTGGATCGTGTAGTTTCCCGGCTGGTTTCATAGGTATAGGCAACGAACTCATCCATTATGGTGTTGACGACCTCCATGGCTTCCTGCGGTTCGGGCGACTCATGCGACACTCTGATGATGCGCTGACCTTCGCGCGATCGTTCGTTGATCGTCCGCTGCCGCAGCAGAGACACCACCCGGTCGGGGGTCCGCCTGCTGCCGTCCTCGTTGAACTGTATCGGGAAGGCAATGCCGTTGTCCATTGTTTCTTTGGACATCAATCTTTCTGCCACCCTTTCATTGAACGAGCGGGAGTTGAGGATAAGCAGCTGGTCTTCCATGTTGCGGGACATTTCCACACCCAGGTTCCGTGCAAGCATGCCGCCAATCTGTCCGCCCTCCAGCGCACCGCCTGCCACTTCCTGGTGGATGATAAGCGATCCGGAGCTGCGGAACAGCTCGGTCTCCTGATCGGCATAGTACCACGCACCGGCACCGCCGGCAATGGCAAACAGAAGGATCAGCCATTTGAAGCGCAACAGACCGGCCATGGCCTTCTGATAGGTCAGCGACTTCTTCTCTTCATCTGCCTCCATGGGCATACTCATGATCTCTTCCCGGTCATAACCTTTCGTCGAGCCGTTGCCTGAGTGTTTTCTGTCTGATGAATGTTCGGAGTGGTTGTTATTGTAATCAGCCATAGATTCTGGATCTTTTACGTGATATCAGATGATAAATTTGTGGATTTGATAGTGATATCGTACAGGCAAGGCAGAAAATTGCATTCTACCGAATAAACAAGATACAAAATATTGCAGATGTATTGCAGATGGTTGATATGGATTGCCATTATTGATATTCAGTTTTCACTTGATTGAAGATTGCACACGGCCTTGAGATGCAGCTCCGCCTTGTAAGTCCCATTTCATCACTGACAGTGTGGCACGTTATTTGCTAACCGTGACACTCTTCATCACCAGGAACTGCTGCCAGGCCAGGCAAAGAGAAAAGGGTGCTTTTACCGATGTTGCTGGTGCAGCCTATCTCTTTTATAAGTCTGTAAATCTTCTCAGAAGACCCTCTTTCAGATCTTCATTATCAAACTATTACCGGACGGCGGAATATCCAATTTTTTAAGATTAAAAAATCTTAATGCACCTCCATCTAAAACGGCCCGTCTCCATCAATTTGGGGGGTTTACACCTTTTGATCCCGATTCTGGAGATTAGAATGTCTTAATTCGCTTTTTTGAGGCTGTTTATCGGGATTTTTCCATCTTTCAAATGAATGATGACCTGGAACAGATTCACCACATGTTTCCTGTGCAGCTTTGGATCTGAAACAAGTATACCGGCTGGTTCCCTGAAGAGCGACCGGAGCATGGCCTGTTCGCTTTCGCAGAGTTCGACCCATGCCTTCCATGCCGGTGTATTCATGGTGTTTTTCCAGTTTCCCCACGGCCCTTCGTGTGCTTTGGCCGGACTCGGTTTCAGAACTTTTTTTCTGATTCTCCATACCGAGAGCATGAACATGGGTATCGCGTTGATCCACCACGGATAATAGGGCAGGCTGCCCTCCTGGTGGATCAGCCATCTGCTTTTTTTCAGATAGGGGTGCATGGCTTTATGATAAAGCCGTTTCTTTTGTTTCCATTTTACCGGTACCGCTGCGGAAAGTTTGACAACGTCATTGCAGAGGAAGGGCTCATAGGTCCTGAACAGACGGCGGTTGGTACTCAGGTTTGGCAGCGCCACCCTGATGGAAGAAGGCCAGAATCGGGCCCATTCTGCATAATCCTCCGTCCGGAACTTCTGCACATATGATCTGTGACGCTTCCTGCGGTTAGCCACTTCTTGCCGGATCGACTCGTTCAGATACCACCGGATATCCGGTTTTTCATCGGTTTTGTTTTTCCCTGCCGAAGCACCCGGGCCGGCTGGTTTTCCGGGGTCTTTTTTTTCGACCTGGTAATATCCTTTCAAAAAGACATCCGCCGAATATCCTCCAAATACAGCTGAATAGCGGTCCAGCCGGCACGTCTTATGGAACCCCAGTGTGTGGGCGTGTATATGCTGGCTGCCGCTCCCGAGCAGGTCACTGGCCTCGTGCAGAATGTCAAGGTAGTGGGTTTTGGTTCGGTAATGCGGCTCGAATCGCAGTCCGTAGGCACTCGATGCTTTCGCGGCCAGCCGACCTTCCCTGTTCATTTGGTCGAGAAACACGTATCCGTCCCGTTTCAGGTTTTCAGGCAGCAGGCCGGCAATGACCCGTGAATCTTCACCGGCGCTTATGAATTGCGCCACTTC
>SKNL01000275.1 GCA_007120555.1 Balneolales bacterium | reverse complement strand
GGTGTGCGCGAGGCGTTCCTGAGCCCCGGTTCGCGGAGCACCCCGCTTGTCCTTGCCCTGGTGCATCACCACGGAATTCGGTGCCATTCGGTACTCGACGAGCGTTCAGCGGCGTTCATGGCGCTGGGCGCAGGTAAGGTGTCCACATCCCAAACCGCGCCTGCCCTTTTTGTGTGCACCTCTGGTACGGCCGTGGCCAATGCATTGCCGGCCGTGGTGGAAGCGCGCATGTCCGGCACGCCGCTCATCGTGCTATCGGCCGACCGTCCACCCGCCCTGCAGGCCACCGGCGCATCACAGACCATTGATCAGGTCAAACTGTTCGGCGACTATCCTGTCTTCTTTTTCGATTCCGGCGAACCGGTGGATGCTGACGGCGATTTCCAGCGCATCAGCCGGCTCGGATGGCAGGCGGTACACTATTCGGTGAGCCGAGGCGGGCCGGTCCACCTGAACCTGCCCTTCCGCAAACCGCTGGAGCCGGATGCCGAAACAATCGCAAAATTCCGGAAACAGTACCAGAAGAATGCACCGAACAGCCTGGATACAGCCGGCAGACCGTATACAGCCAGCAGTCTGGATGACCCGGGTCTCCTTGATGACACAAGGCACCGGAATGATCCCGTCCACACCGCCGGACACATCCACCCTGGAACCCACGCTGGCACCCGACAAGGAAGCCGGCCGACGACGCTGGCAGAAGCGCCGCGTCCCCTGCCCGATGCTTTGCGCGACCTGCTGGCAGGCAGCAGCCGGATCCTGGCCGTCATCGGTCCCGAACTGCGCCGGGCCGGCTCGTTTTTTGATTTCTGCCGGCGAGACGGCATCCCGGTGTTGAACGAATCGGGAGGCGTCGAATCGGGAGGCACCGGATTGGAAGGCATCTTCCTCAACCGTCATTCCCTGCTCCTTCGGGACGCCCGCATGCGCGCCGATCTGGCACCCGACCTGGTCCTCCGTACCGGCGGCGATCCGGTCCACCGGGCCACGCTCGAGGCGCTGGCGGGCTGGGACGTGCCTCAGGTGGTCTTCGGCGATCATCCGGACCACCCCGACGCCACCCTTTCCGCTACGCATTATGTGAGCGAATCTCCCGCCGAATACGACTTTTATGCCGATTTCACAGCCGATGTTCGTTCTGATCTGCGATCTCCAGATCTCCAATCTTCTGATCGTTCCTCTTCCAATCTTCCAGCCAGTGCGATCCAGGCCGCTTATACCAAACTTTGGTCCGACGCGGCGCTCCGGGCAATCCAAAAACAGCGCGAACGTCTTAAGGCAGAGTCCCGCCTGACGGACGCCCACGTCTACGACGCGCTCCTTCCGCGCATCGCACGCGAGCCCGAAACCCTGATGGCCGCCTCCAACTCCTTTCCCATCAGGGATTATCTGCAATTCGGTCCGGAGGAGATCGTCCAAAAGCATCCGTTGCTCGTCAACCGCGGCGCCAGCGGCATCGACGGGGTCACATCCACGGCTGTAGGAGCGACACTTTCGCGCGGCAAGCCGGTGGTGCTCTTCACCGGCGACCTGGCTTTCCTGCACGACACCGGCGCGCTGAACAATCTGATGAGCCGTGACCTGCCGCTGAAAATCATCGTGCTAAACAACCGGGGCGGCACCATCTTCCGCATGCTGCCTCTCAACACCGATGACCCCACCTTCACCGAGTTCTTCGAGACACCGCAGCAGGTGGATCTGCAGGATATCGCCCGTGCGCACGGCATACCGTATGCGCTGGCCGAGACCCCATCCACCCTGGAACCGGTATGGAAATCGCTGCAGGCGCGTCGCACGGCCATCCTGGAGTGCCGCACCCACACGGATGCATCCATGAAGCTGCGATCTTCGATCTGACAAGCCATGCACAGCTCATCCAGGCATTTTTCAAATTCCAAAAAGCCGATCATTGTGCTGCTTCACGGCTTTCTCGGAAGCGGCGAACAGTTTTCACACCTGATGCCGGAACTCCGCAAGGCATCCCGGCCCGTGACGGTGGATATCCGGCCGCTGTCAAACGAACCGACGCCATCAGAACTGACCGAACCAACAGATCCGGCGAAATATTCGGAACCCCGCAAAGGGATGGATGAGGTCGCACGGATGGATATGCCGGAACGGCTGGATACGGATTCGCTTGACGCCGGGCTCCGGGAAACGATCGAACGGATCCGGACCGGTTCCGGCGCGCCGCTCGTGCTGCTGGGATACAGCATGGGCGGACGGTTGGCGCTCAGCTTTGCTGCCCGTCATGCCGGTTTGGTGGACGGACTAGTCCTCGAGAGCACCACGGCCGGTATTGCGGACCCGGATCAGCGCAGCGAGCGCAGGGCGAATGATCGCCGGAAGGCAGAGCAGATCCGGCAGGATTTCGGGAAGTTTCTGGATGAGTGGGACCGGAATCCGCTTTTTCATCCGGAGCAGTCGGTGGAACCGCCTCCTGAACAACATCATGAACCACAAGGATCGCATCCGGAACCACGTACGGAACCGACCCCGGAGTCGCAACCGTATCCACCCTTGGGAGAAAACCTCGTACCCGGGGACCGCATCCATCCTGTCGACCGTTTGATGAGGATCCAGCACACTCAGGATCCCGAAATCATGGCTAAATGGCTGGAGGAGTTTGGAACAGGTGTGATGCCGCCGGTCTGGGATCGGCTTGGACGGATCCGTGTGCCGGTGCTGCTGATTACCGGAGCATCCGATCCGAAATTTTGCGATATTGCAGACCGTATGAAAACACAGCTTGCCGATGCGCGGCATGTCGTTATCCAGGGGGCCGCGCACAGGGTCCATCTGGACCGGCCGGCGGAATATGCGGCGGCGCTGAACGATTTTCTGAGCAAACAAATTTTTACCGGGTGAACAGAGTGCAGGCCGTTTCCGCTCTGACTGTGACACCCGCAACCATTGGCATAATCTTTACCTAAAATCGATATGAACTGGAAAACCGTAAAAGAATACGAGGACATTACTTATAAAAAGATGGACGGCATCGCTCGCATTGCCTTCAACCGGCCGGAGATCCGCAATGCCTTCCGTCCGAAAACCATTTTCGAGATGTACGAGGCGTTTGCCGATGCGCGTGAGGACAGCGAAATCGGTGTGGTGCTGCTGACGGGCGAGGGTCCGGCAAAGGACGGCAAATACGCCTTCTGCTCCGGCGGCGATCAAAAGATCCGCGGTGAGGCTGGGTATGTCGGCGACGACGGAGTGCCGCGCCTGAACGTGCTGGACCTGCAGCGGCTGATCCGCTCAATGCCCAAGCCGGTGATCGCGCTGGTGGCGGG
>SKNL01000248.1 GCA_007120555.1 Balneolales bacterium | reverse complement strand
TGAAGCAGTACGAGGAGGAAACCAACCTGCGCTGCTATATCCTTCTGGATGTGAGCAGTTCCATGCAGTTCCGCTATTTTTCGGACTGGTCCAAGCTGCGTTACGCCGTGCATCTGGGGGCGGCCTTGGCCTACATGCTGCACCGGCAGCGTGATGGCTGCGGACTGGTGCCGTTCGACCGGCAGCTCGGCGAGATCCTCCCGGCCAAATCGTCCTATGCGCATCTGATGCATCTCTACCGCAACCTGGACCGGATATTGGAAAATTACGACGATGAAACGCCGGAGATACGGCAGACGGCATCGGCGGATGCCATCCATCAGCTTGCGGAGCGCATCAACCGGAGGAGCCTGGTTGTGCTGCTCACCGACCTGTTTGAAAACGTGCAGAAACAGGAGGAGCTCGTGTCGGCGCTCAAGCACCTGCGCCACAAAAAGCACGAGGTCATCCTGTTTCATCTGCTTGAAAAGAGAAGTGAGCGGGAGCTCGACTTCCCGGACGAGCGCTTTGTTTTCCGTGACATGGAAACCGGCGGGGAGATGGATGTGATCCCGGGCCAGATACGCAGGGACTATCAGAAAAAAATGGCCGAATACACCAAGGATTTTCATATTACATGCAGCGAAGCGAATATTGCATATGAGGAAGTGGATACACAGGATCCGTTTGAATATGCCCTCCTCGCCTTTTTGAACAAGCGACGGAGGCTGATGTGAGCAAGCCGGGCCCGGAAAAGCAGAAGAAAAAATGGAACTACGTGTTTGTTGAGAGCCTGAAAATGGCGTTGCTTCTGCCCCTGGTCATCCTCCTGGCCGAAATCTTCCTTCTTGGTTCCTGGCCCGACTGGGAGGAAAAGCCCCTGGAGCTGGTATCTGACTATCTTTTCCTGTTTTCCGTGATTTTTCTGATTTTTGTCGTCTTTCACCTGATACGCTGGAAGCGGTACAAGCAGTACGTTACGTAAATGGTGTTGCATGAATGGTATTACGTAAATGAAACCGTGGGCAGCGTCCGGCCCGGCCGGCACCACGCACCCGGGCAATCCGAATTCAAAAAATTTTCTTATCTTTTGGATTATTTCATTTTTCCAAACTCTCTTCATAATTACGTTAACAGGCCGGGGGCCTCCCGGGGAAACGGTTTCTGACTGTGAATTTCAAACGCACCATATTACTTGTAGAAGACGAAGCAGAACCGGCAGAGATGCTTTCAAGTTATCTCGAAATGCATGGCTATGATGTGCTTCTGGCGATGGATGGCAACCGTGCCATTGACCTGATCGACAAAAATGCCCAGCTCATAGACCTGGCGATACTGGATATCATGGTCCCGGAAAAGGACGGATACGAGATCTGCAGTTATCTGCGGAAGCATCCGGTCCTCGGGGATGTCCCGGTCATTTTTTTAACGGCAAAGGACAAGGAAAAGGATGAAATCGCCGGTCTCGATCTGGGGGCGGACGATTACATCCCCAAGCCTGCCAGCCTTAACCTGGTCAAGGCCCATGTGGAATCCATGCTGCGCCGGCGTCCGCGTGTAAAGGGGAACTGGATATCCTTCCGCAACGTTTTCGTCGCTCCAGAAAGCATGGAGGCCTGGCAGGACGGGGAAAAAATAGAGCTTACCAATACCGAGTTCAAGCTTCTCAAACTCTTTTTCGAGAATCCGAAACGGGTATACACGCGCCAGGAAATACTTGAGTATAACACGGATGAGGAGAAATACGTATTTGACCGGACCGTTGATGTACACATCAAAAATTTGCGGCTGAAGCTCAGGGAAGACGGTGACCTTATCAAGACCTACCGCGGCATGGGATACGGATTGAATAAAGATCTGGCCTTTTCCTGATGGACATACGCTCCAAACTGGCACTCACCCTGACGATCATCCTCATCGTAACGGTTACGGCCGGAAGCGGCTATGCGTTGTTTTACATCCGTGCCTATATCCTGGAAGAGGCTGTTGCCGACATGGAGAGCGATGCCTACTGGATGATGCACACCCTGAAATTCCTGCCCGAAGGACTGCAGCTGCAGGAAGAACTGGAGCGCGTGGGGGAGATCTCCAATTATCACATCGCACTGTACGATTCCAACGGTACCATCCTGGCCTCCTATCCTGCCGGAACCCGGCGGTCACCCCATCTGCATCTGCGTCCCGATCAGTTGCGCCGCCTGCTGGACGAAATCAAGGTGATGCAGACCATCAACCAGCCCGATGATGACAATATCTGGGTGTACGCCACCATTCAGGAAAGCAGAAACCAGGCCCGTTTTTTTGTCATCAATCAGCCGAAAAGCCAGATTTTTCAGCCGGTGACCGCAATCCGGCATATCATTACCATTGGCCTGGTGGTGGCTGTCCTGCTTATCCTGGTCTTAAGTGCCCTGCTGGCATACTATATGGCCCGCCCGCTCCTTAAGCTTACCAGTGATGTAGAACGTATTGCCGAGGGAGACACGGAATACATGATACACATGGAGCGCTCTGACGAGATCGGAAAACTTTCCGAATCCGTCAACAAAATGGCCCATAAACTGAGGTCGGATTATCAGCATCTGCAGAAGCTCAATGAGAAACAGACCCAGTTTTTTGCCGATATCACACATGAGGTCCGAAATCCCCTGCACACCATCATGGGATCACTGGAAATGCTGGAGCTGCCCGCGCTGGACGATGAAAAACGCCGCAAATACGTGCGCAACGTCCGGGGCCAGGCAGAACGGATCGGCCGGCTGTTCAAGGATCTGATGACACTGCAACGGTATGATTCCGACGAGAACTTCGTGATCAGGGAGCATGTCAATCTCTCAGAACTGGTGGATAACGTTTCGGAATGGTATCGGGAAGCCGCCAAAAACAAAGGCCTGGAGCTCAAAACGGACACCCACTCCTGCATGGTGTACGCCGACCCCGGCAAGATCGAGCAGGTGCTGGACAACCTTGTCTCCAATGCCATAAAATTCACCAACAGCGGATCCATAGCCATCTGCTACAGCCATATCGGTGAAAAAGTGGAAGTCTCTGTCCGGGATACCGGGATCGGAATACCCCAGGCACACTGGCCCCGGCTGTTTGACCGTTTCTACCGCACCGACAAGGCACGGTCCAGAGACAAAGGCGGGACCGGGCTTGGCCTGTCGGTTGTCAAAGGCATCCTCAAGGCACACAAAAGCGACATCCAGGTGGAAAGTGATGTGGGCAGGGGAAGCCGTTTCTATTTTTATCTGAAACCGTCCGGCAAAGGAGCCGGGTGACTCGACGGAAAGCGCTGCTGCCCATAAACTCAGGCAATCCGATTG
>SKNL01000107.1 GCA_007120555.1 Balneolales bacterium | reverse complement strand
CCAGGTACTCGTGGAACGGACGCGCATAACAGTACACGCAGCCGTGCTCACATCCGCGATAAGGGTTCAGGCTGGCATCGAACGGCACATCCGGACTGTCATTGACCGCGATCACATCCGATGCATCGTCGCTGTAGAAGCACGTTTTGGGCGAGATGCCACCTTCGGTGTATTCCGGATCCGGCTGCACTTCCAGCCGCGCGAACCGGTTGGCCGGATTGGCCGCAGTGCCGCGTCCCCTGATCGCTTCGGTATTCGTTTTTTGCGCATCCATTTGTGCATCCATCGGGTCCATGATGAAATCCTGAATCCAATTTAACATATTTCGCACATATACCAAAGCTGGAACAGGCCTCGAATTTTCCTGTCGTATTCAAGGTCCCGTCGTTCCCGTCCTATTTCCTCACACTCTCCTTGAGCCATGTGAAATATTTATGCTTGTTCACCTCGTTCATCGCTTCGTGGCCTTTATCCTCCTCCGTCAGAAAAACTATGTTATCATTGTGTTCTGCCAGCATATCAACAAACCTGAGCATCAATTCATAAGGGCAATTCAAGTCTTTTTCTCCATGAAAGATAAAAATGGGTATGTCGGAATATACTGCGGCCAACTTCTCATCAAGAAAGTTGATACTGTTTTCAATTCCCCACCTTGCCGCCAAATCCGGATGGCCCGATAATATCGCCAGGGCGGAAAAAATACCGGGATTTTCATAGTAAGTTCTGAGCACACCATATCCTCCCATTGAAAAGCCACTGAGGATAATATTTTCATCGTCGATATTGTAGTTTTGCTTTACATCACTGATTGCTTCCATAATATCCTTTTGAGATTCCATGGTGGCAAAGCAGTTTGATGTTCCTCTGCCATTCGGGGCCAGGACGATAAAACCTTGCCTGATGAAATCTGTCGAAAACAAAGCTGTGTCATCCTGTCCGCTGCCATGCAGGTAAATCAGCAGTGGGTATTCCTGCATCGGATCGTAATCCTCAGGCACGTATACCGTATATGGACGTATTGTCTGGTCAATTTCCGATAAAAATCCCCTGCGAAAAATCCCCCTCTTATTGATTATCGGATCTTTTTCCTTTTGCGTCTTGCGGATATAATTATTGAGAGATGAGATCTTTGACACCAAAGATGCCGAAGATTCATAATCCTTCAATTGATCCCATTCCGACGCTAATTCATTGTTATAAAACAACAACGTGTGATAACTTCCCGCCGACAGACTGTTCCTGCCCTTGTTTAGAAGCCTTGCAGCGTCATTGGTATCGAAAAATTCAAAAACAGAAACGACATGCTCCCCGGTTTTTACGTCATCTGTGAACACATGTATCTCATAATTGCCTTGCTCAATTTCGAGTTCATCCAGTTCTACAAAAATCCTTGAAAATCCCTTTGCAAGATTCCGTTGATATTGTTGCGTGACAATCAGTTCATTTTCCGCAAACAGATCCACTTGAATGGTTTTGGAACTCCCATTTTCAGAATAGCCGGCTATCTGGATTTCCATCCTCTCATTTTCAACAACATTATGCCGCATGGGCATAGAATAAAAACCATGGGAATGGATGGGCTCCGAGAAGGACAGATTTACATATTTTCTCTTTGATTGCTCACTTTGCATTTTTCTGTCAGTTTCAATGAAGCTGAAAATTCTATCCTTTTCATTGACTGCCTTCACAAAGCACAAATTGAATCCCAAGTTGGAATGTATCCATGGATGATAAGGGGGCATGACGCTCCACGGCATAAGCAATTCAAAACCCGTTATGCCGTTCGATGATGAAGTTTCAAACAGGACGTTTTCGCCCAGCCGCTTCATACTCAGATCAACATTGTGGTACCATCTGATTTTATTCGTCCAATCTTGTGGTGGAGAAAATCCAAAGACATAAAACTCGTCGGTATCAGCACCATCTTCCTGAGCAAATCCAATTGTAAAATGAAAACCATCCCCATTTTGATATGCTCTGTCCCTCTCAATTATCGAGTCGCCCTCAAACTCGATGAAAATGTAAAAGTGCTCTGCAGTGTATCCCAAAAAATAGCTTGCTTCAAAATCAGGTAGCAGGGCATCACTTTTGTGCACATCCCTGAAGACACGCATTTGTTCGTCGGAAATAAAAGCCGGCCTGGTCCCGTCGATGACAAATTCGTCTTCAACAAAAACAACCTTTTCCTGCGCAGGCGCCGTTGTTTTAACTAAAACAAGGAAAACCAGCAGAACAATACCTTTCATGATCACGCAGCTATTTTTCAGGATCGTACCGGTCGATCCGGCTTATTTCGGTGGGATCCGGGCGGACCGTGCCACCGCCTGCCGGATGGTCATCAGCGTCTGCTCGAGCAGCGCATGGTCGATGATCAACGGCGGGGCCAGCCGCACCAGCGTGTTGGAGTGGAGTGTCCATCCCAGCAGGATCCCGTGCTCGTCCAGGCAGTGCTCGACCGCCTTCCGGGTAGTCTCCGCATCGGTGAGCTGGAGCCCGAGCATCGCGCCCCGGCCCCTGACTTCCACAATGCCCGTGCCGCGCAGGATTGCCCTGGCCATTCGTTCGATTTCGGGTGCGCGCTCCATCAGCCCGTCCCGAATCAGCACATTCAAGGCCGCCTCCGCCGCAGCACACGACACCGGATGCCCGCCGAACGTGGTAACGTGGTTCAGCGGCGGATCGAACATGAAAGCGCGGAAAATGTCCGTGGATGAGGCGAGTCCGCCCAGCGGCATCCCACCGCCCATCGCCTTGGCCATGGTCAGGATATCCGGCACAACCCCATAGTGCTCAAAGGCAAACAGACGTCCGGTGCGGCCGAAGCCCGACTGGATCTCGTCGAAAATGAGCAGCGTCCCGGTTTCGGTGCAGCGCTTCCTCACTGCGGCCAGCCACTGCGGATCCGAGGCAATGATGCCGCCCTCGCCCTGGATCGGCTCCATTATCACGGCCGCCACCTCATCGGTAATGAGTTCCATGACCGACGGGTCGTTGAAACCGCTAAAGGCCACATCCGGCAGCAGGGGTTCGTAAGGAATGCGGTACACCTCCCTGCCGGTGACGCTGAGCGAACCCTGCGTGTCGCCGTGGTACCCGTCCCGAAACGCCACAAACCGGTGCCGGCCGGTATGCTTCTTGGCCAGCTTGAGCGCCGCCTCGTTGGCCTCGGTGCCGGAATTGACGAAATAAATGCGGTCCAGCGGATCCGGCAGCAGGGAAGCAAGCCTGGCGGCCAGGGCGGTTTGCGGACGCTGAATAAACTCCCCGTACACCATCACATGCATATGCCGGGCGGCCTGCTCCTGAACGGCATG
>SKNL01000208.1 GCA_007120555.1 Balneolales bacterium | reverse complement strand
CCGGGTTCCGCCTCGACGTGCGCATCTCGGAGGCGGACAACCGGTTCGGGTTTGGCGAGCTCTATATGCATTTCCGGGCCTACGGCTGGCAGCTCAGCGCCGGACGGTTCCATGACCCGGTCGGCCTCGGCTCGGACGGACCGCTGACCACCGGATCGATGTTGGTCAGCCGCAACGCGCTCCAGCCGTTCCGGCTGCGGCTTTCCACCCCCGGTTTTGTGCCGGTTCCGCTCACCGATGGGGTGCTGACCTTCCGTGCCGGCTGGTCCGAGGCGGTGACCACCGACGACCGTTTTGTCGACCGGGCCCGCATCCACCAGAAATACCTTTACCTGAGAGTGATGCCGGTCCGGGAGGTGCGCCTGACGGCCGGCATCGTCCACAACCTGATGTGGGGCGGAACGCATCCCGAACTGGGACGCTTGCACGGGTCGGTTCGCGACTGGCTGAGCGACGTGTTCATCCAGGGTGACGAGGACGTGTTCGGCAATGTGACGCCGTTGGGCAACAGTCTGGGCGCATACGATTTCGGAGTGGATTACCAGGGTGGAAGCTGGTCTGCCGGCCTCTTCCGGATGTTCTACATCGAGGACGGTGAGTCGCTGCACCTGCCCAATCCCTGGGATGGCACGTGGATCGCCTGGCTGGATCTGCACGATCCGGACCGTCCGCAACGGGCCGTGAGTTACATTACCTATGAGCATGTCAACACCAAAAAGCAGGATGCCGATCCCTGGGACGCCATCGGCCGTGGCCGCTACTATTCGCACAATGTCTGGCGGGATGGATGGGTCCACCACGGCCAGGTGCTTGGCACCCCGCTGATCCTGATCGCCCCGGACCGTATTGGCCTGAGGGCCCGGACCCTGGTCAACAACATTGTCCTGGCGCACCATCTGGGGCTTGCCGGCCACCTCAGCGAGCGCCTTTCCTATCGGTTGATGGCTACCTACTCACGCAACTACGGGATCTGCGACGATCAGACGTCCGGCCGCAGCTGCAACGGCTCGCCGGAAGAACCGGTGCAGGAGCGTGAAGATTACGTGCCGTTTCATGAGCTGCGCCGCGACCGCTACTCTTTCCTGCTGCGTCTGGATTTCCCGCTGGGTTCGCCGGGTGGGGAGAGGGAGGCGGCATCCCGTTCAGAGGGGCCGTTCGGGCTTCCGGGGAGCGGACCGGGACGCGGACTTCGGATGCACATCACAGTCGCCACAGACGCGGGCGAGTTCCACAGCAAGCCGCGGGTCGGTCTCGAAGCGGGGCTGATCCTGTCCCTCTGAGCCTCCAGACGGACCGCCAGGCAGCTTTTTCATCCATCCGTTAACAATTCCGGTTTAGAGAACTGTTGTCAGCTGTCATGGCACAACTGATTTGCTCCTAACAACTTTGGAAATAATATCCAAATTGATATAAGGAAATGCTGTAACAAATCGCGCTAAAACTGCTCTTTATTGGAAAGCGGCATTTGTAATCCATCTGAAATTATGTACCTTATGCGAAAATTAGAATTTCTTAATAATTAAAGGATGAGGTAAGAAACCGCAGGATTCGGGGTCACTTTGGATCCTGTTTAATAATTGAATTGATTAGAAGTTGTAGACGACCTGAACTGTTTTTTTGAACCTGGAGGGTCTGGCGATCTCAACAGCGGGTGAAAGACCCGTCATCTGCACAAAACGGCTTTATCTCCCAAAATTCAGGAATTGTGTCCTCGTCTGTGCCAAGGTATGGTCAACATGCGACGTGGCATCGCTTCGTAAATTTCGGGCAGCCATAACCCCGATAAGTAGAACAGCATGAAACGTTTATTTACTGACTTACTCCCGATTTCAATGAAAATAAGCCTGAAAAAATCCGGCAGCAATGGACTGCTGCACGTTGCCATTGGGATGGCATACCTTTTGACGGTTGGCACCACTGCAGGTGTTGCAAGCCCCCCGTTTGATAATGGAGGCAATATCGATCCGATGACAGAGACACGCCTGGGCGGCGGGGTTAGCGTCCAGTTGGCCAGTGGCGGACAGGCGTTGCATGATGTGGTGATCGGCCATGAAGCGGAAAGCCGTACTATCAGGGCGGCTGAGGACCTGGCAAAGAAGCTAAGTCAGATCACCGGCGGCGAATTCCAGGTCCGGACCGGTGACGGTTCCTCGGGTCTGGCCGTAGGGACCCTGAAAGATTTCCCAAACCTTGAACTCAATTCACTTTTCAATCCGGATGATCCAACACGAGGTGACGAACTCCTGCTGGTATCCCATGGGTCGGGGGTGTATCTGTTGGGAGCCACAGCCCATGGTGCACAAAATGCGGTATGGACCTTCCTCCACCACCTTGGCTACCGGCAGTTTTTCCCCACCGAGACCTGGGAAATCATTCCGGACAAACCAAACTTGCGGGCTGGCATCCGTACGCTGGAAAGGCCATCATTCTACAACAGAAACGGCCCCCGTCCGACATCATGGACCGATGAAGTCGTCTGGCAGGAATGGCGCGAGCGCAACCGGTTCAACAATTCCTTTCGCATAAGCACAGGTCATGCGTATGCCGCTATCATCCGTCGCAATCAGGCCGAGTTCGACAAGCATCCCGAATACCTGTCGGGCAACAAATTCCGTGTATCCGAGCCCGGGCTTGTGGAGCTGGTCGTGCAGGATGCGGTCAATCAGTTCCACCAGAACCCTTCCATGAACAGCATCTCGATGGATCCGTCCGATGGCGGGGGATGGGCTACCGATGAGCAGGAGATGGAATTCCTGCCGCATATCAGCGACCGCGTGGTCTATCTAGCCAACAAGGTGGCGGAGGCGATCAATGATTTAGGTTACGGTGATAAATTCGTTGGTATCTATGCCTATAACCAGCATTCGGATCCCCCGACCATAGATGTTCATCCGAATGTGATCGTCAGCCTGGCAACGAGCTACAGCTTCACGGCCTATTCCATCGAACAGCTGGCCGAGTTGTGGGGCGAACGCGGGGCGACCATCGGGATCCGAGATTTTTACGACACCTTCGTTCATAACCAGGGATTGCCGCGTGGCGGACGGGGCGGCAACGTGAACTACCACAAAAACAGACTTCCCGACTGGCATCAGAGAGGCGTGCGCCTTATCAGGGGCAATGCCACCGATTCCTGGGTGGTCAACGGACTGGGCTTCTACGTCGCATCCCGGCTCCAGTGGAATGTCAACGACGATGTGGAAGCCATAGTGGAGGATTTCCTGGTAAATGCATTCGGGGACGCCTACGAACCCATGAAGGCCTTCTATGATATGGTCGGCCATGGCAGGGATCGCCCGCGAACCGACAGCGACCTGCT
>SKNL01000154.1 GCA_007120555.1 Balneolales bacterium | reverse complement strand
CCAGGCGCACATCGTACTTTTCCACTGCCATTCCATGGCTGTTGCGTCCCATGACGTCGATCAGATCCGGCTGGCGAAGGAATATTTTCATTCGGGTGGCCAGGGCCTCGGCCGATTTGACGGGAACGAGGAACCCGTTCACCCAGTCAACGACCGTCTCGCGGCAGCCGGGTGTGTCGGTGGTGATGACGGGACGGCCCGTGGCCATCGCTTCCAGTACCGAGCGCGGGGTGCCTTCGCGGTAGGACGGCAGCACGTATACGCTGCACTCTTTGAGGAAGGCCCGAACGTCCTTGACGCCGCCCACGAACGAAACCGCTCCGTTGACCTTCCACTGCTCCAGCTCATCGGCCGGCAGGGCGTGCGGCAGCATGGGGTCATGCGGACCCACAACAACAAATTGCGCTTTCGGATAATCGGAACGCAGCATTTCGGCGGCACGGACGAATTCGCGCACGCCTTTGTCCTGCAGCAGGCGCGCGATCATAAGGAAGGTGACCGGCTCGGCCGGCGGCATAGGCGGCGGGGACGACGGGAACCGCTCCAGATTGATCCCGGAGCCGTTCGTACGTGTGATCTTGGCCTCGTCTTCGGGACCGATAATGCCCAGTTCACGGAAAAGCGCCAGGTCATCCGGATTCTGGAAAAAAATGCGATCTGCGGCGGCCAATCCACGCCGGTAAAGCGATGAAGCAACTTGTCTGAGCACCCGCTGTTTCAGGGTTTCTCCTGTAAAAAGGTAGCCCATGCCTGTGATCATGGCCGCGATCATGGGCACATTGCTTGACTTTGCCGCCAGCGAACCGTAGATGACCGGCTTGATGGAATAGCTGTAAACGATATCCGGTTTCCATTCGGCCATGAACTGGCGGAGCTGCCGGTAGTACTTCCAGTCGGTCCGCGGGTCCATTCCGGTGCGGCTGAGCTGGATCAGGTCGTAGGAAATCCCGAGTTCCTCCACTTCCGGCAGGAAGTCGTATTCCGGTATGAGGGCATGCACATGGTGGCCCAGCGCCTTCATCTCCTGGATAAGGTCGCCCCGGTTGGCGATAAGCGACCGGGCATTGGCGGCTATGAAGAGAATTTTCTCAGGCAAAATATCGCGGCGTTTTTGTCGGACTTAAAAATAACGGTGTCCTTTTGATGACGGATATTTCCGGGGCGAGCCGCTGCGACATGTTGTGGCAGGGTTCACGGGAACTCATATGTCCAGTCCGTTTCGGGATCCGGATAAACAACGTGAGGTCTTTCACATCGTCTGCGTCCTTACTTTCGGAGGTGTGGATTAAAACGGTTGGTTTGTCCATTTGCACTTTGATTAATTAATTGACCCGGAAAGCTGATCCGGATTCGCTTTTTACATACTAACAAGCTATTCTCAAGTGCAACTAAATCCAAGTTTTGGAGATTAAGAAATCTTAACAATGGGCTGAAGCAAAACCTGTAATACCCATCTAGAAATGTGTTTTCCGGTTCAGGGCCGGGCCGCTTCAAATTAGAATCTCTTAATGTGTGTTTTTTGGGGGGGGACAGGGTTTACTTGATGAGCAGTTTGGATTTCCTGCAAACTGAAAATTTTTCGGATGAGATAACAAGATAGAAGACTCTCAAGTAATTGAGATGATATATTATCAGGCACTTGAATCGAAGCATAATAGCCAGCACCATCGGCACACCTTGCTGCAAGAGAATACACTGACATGTTAATGGAACGTACTCTTGCTACTGTAAAGAAAAGCAAACAGGATAAAATTTATAAAAAAATCTAATTATTATTAAAGTAATTTTATGATTTATTTATTAGTGCTGAAGTATATAACAACCTGAAGCAGACTAAAAAATATCAGCAATCCGGATTTTTATATGGAATACAGATCATTATCAGATATGGGTAAAACCATAACGCTGAACACTCATAAAATTCCGCCCAGCGTGGATTTGGTTGTCGGGATTCCCGGATCCGGCATGCTGGCTGGTTCGTTGATCGCACTTTCGCTGAATACCCTTGCAGCCGATCTGCAAGGATTCATTGAGAACCGGACTTTGCGCCATGGTTTCACCCGCAACACCAAAACCTTTTATTCATCGCCACGTGAAGCCAGACACGTTTTACTTGTTAACGATGCGATCGTATCCGGCCATACCATGCAAAAGGCCAGGGAAAAGATCTCAGCAGCAGGAATTGAACAGATCATCACCGCCTGCGTCGTGTATGCGGGACACGAACATACAGAGAATGCCGATTTGATCTTTGAGCAGCTAAGACCGCCATTTGCTTTCGAGTGGAGTCTGATGTATAGCCCTCTTCTTCAGGATTGCTGTGTGGATATAGACGGGCTGTTCCTGGATATCCCATTGACGAACGATGTGGAAGACCGGCAGGCCCGTATGCGTTCTATTCGGGATGCAAGGCCGCTGACTGTGCCGTCACAACCTGCCGGGGTTCTGGTTACTGACTATCCTGAAACGTTCCGACATGAAATTGAGACGTGGCTTGATAAGCACAATATCCGTTACCGGAAACTGCATATGCCGGAGCATGGCGGAGTGAATGGGATTCGGCGCAGTGGTCATCTCGCCACTTTCAAGTCCCGGGTGTATCAGGATTATCCGGAGGCCCCTCTGTTCATCGAAAGTTCAAGCGACCTGGCAAGAACGATAGCCTTGCAGACCGGTCGCAAAGTGCTGTCCTATATGGATCAGGAAATTTTCACACCGGAATATCTGCGTGCAATGGCAACCAAACAGATCAGGAGCCTGCCCTCAAGGATCCTGAGAAAAATGAGTCAGCTTGCATTCAGGGATCCCCTGGCGCCCCCCCATCAATTAGCCGGCGCGGAACAGATAAATAGCAAAAAGCAATCACATGGTGCCAGCCTTCCGGATCTCAAAGTAAATGATAATCATAACAAATAGCGGATATGTGGTATGGACTACAGGTCATTGGATGATCTCTCAAGGACAATCCTGAAAAACCGGCACAGGGTGCCGCAGGACGTCGATCTCATTGTCGGCATACCCAGAAGCGGTGTTTTTGCAGCCAATATAATGGGCTTGGCGTTGAATCTACCTGTCACCGATCTGGACGGCTTCGTGCAAAATACAGCGCTTTTGCTTCCCTACCGGATTGCAATACCTTCGGCCTTGACATATCCCCGGGAGGCGAAGCATGTACTGCTGGTGGATGACACCATCCATTCCGGCAAATCAATGGATCATGCCAGAGAACTCCTGAAAAAAGTGCAGGTTGACCAGAAAATCACGACCTGTGCCGTCTTTGCCAATCCAAAACCTAAAAGCCTTACGCGGATCAATATCTT
>SKNL01000125.1 GCA_007120555.1 Balneolales bacterium | reverse complement strand
GTTGTCAAGCAGAAATTGACCATTTGGTCAGACCAAGCCCTTACTCGGTCAGTCTTCGTCCTTATCCGCGGCACGCCGCGCCTGGCGCATTACATTTCCGGCGGTTACGCCGTAAACAGGCGTGATGGGTACACCAGCCGAGCGCAGCGCCCGGGCGGTCCAGGTATTGGACGTTTTTGGAAGGTAATATCTGGTGCGGGCCTTGAAAAACGCACTGTTACCATAGCGACCCCATTCCTGGAACTGCGGCGCGCCATCCTCATCCAGGCGGAAGTATCTTGAAATGAACTCCGACATTTCGGCCATGCCCTCCTCGGAAATGTACAGCGTTATCACTTCGGCACCGGGAAAGTACTCATCGGCCGGCACATCCATCCCGACCACATGAAGGACACTGCGGCTGGGCCAGAATCCGGCGCGCAGGTACAGCCAGAACGAAGGGTCGGGTTCCGGGTAGAATTTGTCATCCCCCCAGCCGATTTTCAGCCGTTCTGCCCGTGGCATGTCTTCGTGTTCCGGAAAATCTTCGTCAAGCTGATCCGACTCGACGATAAGCCCGGCATGCCATCCCACTTTGACGATATGGACCGGCACCGGACGTTCATCCGGGTCGTCGGGATAGAGTTCGGCAACGGGACCCAGGCAGCCAGCCGCAAACAGTGCCGCCATGAGCAACTGGATAATCATTGGAAAACGAGACCTGAAGAAGCTGCTGTTCATGCAGGGCAATCTGTATACCGAATGCCCCATGCACTCCGTACGTCCCGGTGAATTCACCTTTGACGCCGAAACCTTCTGTAATGGAAAATGGTTCTTCATTGTTACACCAGTGCGCGGATTGGTACTCACATCCATGGTATGTACATCCATCGTTATTTACAAAATCGAAAAAAAACACATAGCTCTGAAATGGAACACATAAAACCGCAGGATCAGGAATGGGAAGGGACGTGAATCCGTCCTTTTGAATCATTCTGACATGAACGGGTGGATGTGACCCCAGAAAATATTTAATCACTAGATACCTTAACTATGGAACTCGGAATTTACTCCTTTGTCGAGAACACCCCGCTGGCGGATACGGGCGAGGCCCGGTCACCCGAACAGCGCCTGAAAGACATGTTTGAAGAGGCCGAACTGGCGGATCAGGCCGGGTTGGATGTCTACGCCATCGGCGAGCACCACCGGCCGGAATACCTGGCATCGTCGCCACCGGTCCTGCTGGCGGCTGCGGCTGCGCGAACCGAAAAAATCCGGCTGAGCAGTGCGGTAACCGTTCTGGGTTCCGAAGATCCGGTGCGCGTTTTCCAGCAGTTTGCCACCCTGGATCAGCTGTCCGGCGGAAGGGCGGAGATCATGGCCGGACGCGGTTCGTTCATTGAGTCGTTTCCCCTTTTCGGCTATGAACTGAACGACTACAACGAACTGTTTGCAGAAAAACTGGATCTGCTGCTGGCATTGCGGGAGGAAGAGAAGATCACCTGGTCTGGCAAGCATCGTGCAGCCATCAGGGACCGCGGCGTATATCCGCGTCCTCTTCAAAATCCGATTCCCGTCTGGGTAGCGGTTGGCGGCACTCCCGAGTCGGCGTACCGGACCGGACGGCTGGGTCTCCCCATGGCTCTGGCCATTATCGGCGGGAATCCGGAGCAGTTCGTAACCATGGCCGATCTGCACCGGCGCGGAGCACGGGATGCGGGACACGCTGCCCCAATGCTGAGCATCAACTCGCACGGGTTTATTGCAGAGGACTCCCGTCAGGCGCGGGAAGATGCATTCCCGGCTTTCAAGCTCACCATGGATCGGATTGGCAGGGAGCGCGGCTGGTCTCCCATGTCGCGGGATCAGTATGACGCCTCATGCGCGCTGCGCGGTGCGAATGCTGTCGGCAGTCCGCAAGAGATTATCGACAAGATCCTGCATCAGCACGAGCTGTTCGGTCACCACCGGTTCCTCCTCCAACTCACGGTCGGCAGCATTCCGCACAAAAAAGTGCTGAAAGCCATCGAACTGCTCGGCAGCAAGGTAGCACCGGCAGTTCGCAAAGAGATCATGGCTTCCTGAAATCCCGGGGTAATCGGCTGGTGGATTTGCAAACCGGCCGGTTTGGCACCGGCACGGACCGCCGGTCATCATCCAACCACTTCCACCACTTCGATTTCGAATGTAAGCTCTTGTCCGGCTAGCGGATGATTGGCATCCAGCTGGACGGTCTCGTCGGTGATCTCGGTTATAACCACCGGTATGGCACCGCCGTCTTTCTGCTGGATCTGAAGTTGCTGTCCTACTTCAGGTTTGATATCAGGAGGGATCTGGCCCCTGTCAACATCGATCACCATATCCTCACGTTTTTCACCGTACGCTTCTTCGGACGGGATGGTCACCTTACTGGTGTCGCCGACGTTCATGCCAACAACGGCTTTTTCAAAACCGGGGATGAGCTTGCCTTCTCCCAGCGTGACCTCAAGCGGTTCGCGCTCCCTGGAGGAGTCGAAAACCGTTCCGTCTGCAATGGTTCCGGTGTAGTGTACTTTTACGGTGTCGCCTTCTTTTATAGTAGCCAATGTGTTTTTCTTTTGAGTTCGTAATTAGCGTCCGACCCCTTAACTGATTCCTTCAAGGGATATTATGCACGAATGCTATTTTTTCTGATTCAAAATAAGCTTCCGTTATTTTAACTAACAACTTCGTCAGCTACCGGGTTCCGGGTCGTTGGGCGACCAGTTTTTCATCCGGCTGCGGATCACCTCGCCCACTTTGTCAAAGGCGATGCGTTCCTGCTGCATGGTGTCACGCTCGCGGATGGTGACGGTCTGGTCTTCCAGTCCATCAAAATCCACCGTGATGCAAAACGGCGTACCGGCCTCATCCAGGCGGCGATACCGCTTGCCGATCGATCCTTTTTCATCGTACAGCACTTTGAAATCTTCGGCCAGCTCTTGCTGGATCTTGCGGGCCACTTCCTGCAGCTCCGGTTTCTTGATCAGCGGGAAGATACCGGCCGTGATGGGTGCCAGACGCGGATGCATCTTGAGCACGGTGCGGGTCTCGACGCTGCCTTCTTTCTCGCCGGGCACCTCCTCCTCGCGATAGGCATCACAGAGCACCATCAGCAGGGTGCGGTCGAGCCCGACGGACGTCTCCACCACGTACGGGATGTAGCGCTCCTGCGTGCGCGGATCGAAATACTCCATCTTCTTGCCCGAAAATTTCTGATGCGCCCCGAGGTCGAAGTCGGTCCGGTTGTGGATGCCCTCAACTTCCTGCCATCCGATCGGGAATTCATACTGCACGTCCACCGCTTCCTTGGCGTAATGGGCGAGCTTAT
>SKNL01000029.1 GCA_007120555.1 Balneolales bacterium | reverse complement strand
GAGGAAACACAGCAGGGCAAAGAATGCGGGGAAATAATACCGGTTCTGGTAGCGTGTGATCTCTTCGGTGGCGAAGGTGCTGCGGTCCAGACGGTCCAGCTGACGGATGAATCCCTCTATGCTGTGAGCGGTGCGGGAGATCTGAAAAAACTGACCGCCGGTAAGTTCGGCCATTTCCTGGAGCCGGTCCGGTTGCAGCCTGGTAGTGACAACCCGACCCTGGTGATCTCTGTGAAAATCGCGGAAGGCACCGGTTTCCGGGTCCACAATCGGGATCCTTCCTCCCTCCTCCGTTCCGATGCCGACCGTAAAGATATAGACTCCCATATTGACCAGCTGTTGCAGCGGTTCGCTGTAGCGGTCAAAATGGTCTTCGCCGTCGGAGAAGATGATGAGTACCCGTGCGGGATTTCCCTGGGCGCGTTCGGATGATTCAAAAGCCGATGCTGCTTCCCGGAAAAGGGGCTGGAAATCGGTGGTGGTGGACGGCATGATATCCGGTTCGGCGATATCAAGGAACATCCGGAATGCTGAGTAATCCGTGGTCAGCGGACAGTGGAGCATGGCATCTCCGGTGAAGACAATGAGTCCTATCCGGTCGTTTTCCAGGTACCGCAGCATCCTGTCGATTTCAAAGCGGGCTTTTTCCAGCCGGCTGGGACGCACATCCTCGGCCAGCATGCTGAGGGACAGATCCAGTCCGACGATCAGGTCCAGCTGCTCACGGGATACTTCGCGGACTTCCGTCCCGATTTTTGGTCCGGCCAATGCGATGAAAAGAAAAAACAGTCCGGCAAAAAACAGTCCCTCTTTTACCCGCAATGCCGTTGGACGGACATTTGTCTGCAGTTGGGAAAAGAGCTGGTCGGAAAAATAGCGTTTCCGTTTTTTGCGAAGCCGGTATCTCAAAAACCAGCTGATACCGTACAGCAACGGCAGCAGGAGTAAAAGCCAAAGGTAGCCGGGTACGTCCCAGATCATTTGTCAACCAGAACTATTTGAATATCCATCAGATTATTACCCGTAACGCCTGTCACGAGCAAACCGTCTGTTTTTCTGAAAAAAGTATGCGAATCGTTGTTTTCCAGGTAAGGTTCGGGGTTCACACCGTCCTCTCTGGCATCCAGGGCGGACTGGCCGTTGACAATCGCCCCGGCGGCATTGGTCTCGCCGTCCCTGCCGTCAGTCCCCCCGCTCAGCAAGGTGATGCAGTGCCGGCCTTCCAGGGCCATTGCGGCACTGAGTGCCAGTTCCTGATTCCGGCCGCCTTTGCCGCTGCCGGTCACGGTAACGGTACTTTCTCCGTAGAATATCAGCGCGGCCGGTTTTGCTGCGGGTTTGTCACGGGCCAGCACATTCAAGGCCTTTTCAGCAATTTTCTTTGCGACCTGCCGGGCTTCCCCCGTCACAAACTCCTGATCGACCCAGGTTTTGTAACCCATGGCTTCTGCCTCCCCGCGGACCGTCTCCGCCACCTTTTCGACACTTGCCGCTATCGTGGTGTGCGTGGTACGGCCGGAGGCGCCAAATGCGCCGTCTTGCCTGGCACCTCCCCGTTCCAAAAAGCGCAAAATGGCGGGCGGCACTTTCTTGTCGATACCGTATTTGCGCATGAGCTCCAATGCTTCGCCCGGGGAAACATGATCATCGATCAGGGGACCGCTTCCAATATCCGCCGGTTCGTTTCCCGGAACATCGGACACGGCGAGCAATTCGACAGCGGCATTGCCAAAATGTGCGCGCAGCCTCCCTCCTTTTACCTGTGAAATGCTTTTGCGGATTTTATTGACATCACCGATAGGCGCTCCGCACTGCAGCAGCTGGCGATAGAGCACGCGCACTTCATCGAACTCCAGTTCCTCACAGGGCATGCACAACAGGGATGAGCTGCCACCGCTCAGCAGGTAGATCACGAGGTCGGATTCCTGCACATCGGAAGCCACATCCACCAGTTCATACGTGGCCGTGAGGCTGTTCAGGTCTGGCACGGGATGTGCGGCTTCAAACTGCTGGATGCGTTTTGTGGATGTTTTAAGGCCGTATGGACAGATGACGATTCCGTCATACACATGCTTTCCCAGGATGGCTTCCAGTTCAAACGCCATGCGCCCGGCCGCTTTACCGGAGCCGAACACCCAAATGCGGCGGTCTCCGGGCAAGGCATAGGAGCGTCCGCTGACCGTAAGCCGGTCATCCTCCAGGGAGACAGCAGATCGGACGATATTCTCCGGTGATACCTCCTCCAGTCCGTGCCGGAACAGGTGTTCGATATCCTTTTTTTGCTTCTGGTAGAGCTCCTTTTTTTTCGACTCGGTCATGGTGCTTTGAAGGAAACGTGTTTCCGTTCCGGGTGGATAAACGGATTTAGGTCATCATTAATTTGCCATGGCAAAATAAGAAATCCCGTTCAATCTGTTGCGGATAATCTGCAAAATCACGATCGGCTACAAAAACGCAAACGGCATTTATCCTTTCGCTGCGCCTTTCGTATCTTGGGAGTTGGAAATGAATCCATTCCTTCCAAACATATTACGCCAACAGTGATCTGATCCGCGATCCCATCCAACATGCAAGAACTTCAGCTGTTTAATACGCTATCCAGGAAAAAAGAAACATTCGAGCCCCTGAAAGAGGGTTTTGTCGGCATTTACGTATGCGGTCCTACGGTTTACGGCGACCCGCACCTGGGCCACGCCAAAAGTTACGTCAGTTTTGACATCGTCGTGCGCTACTTCCGGTACCTGGGCTATCGCGTGCGTTACGTGCAGAATATCACGGATGTCGGGCATCTCACTGATGACGCGGATGATGGCGAGGACAAAATGGCCAAACAGTCGCGCATCGAGCAGCTGGAGCCCATGGAAATTGCCGAGAAATACACTTACCGCTATTTCCGGGACATGGACCGGCTGGATGTGCTGCGACCGGATATCTCTCCGCGTGCGACGGGACACATCCCCGAACAGATCTCCATGATAAAAAAGCTTGTTGAAAAAGGTCATGCGTACGAGGCGGACGGCAATGTCTATTTCGATGTCACCTCGCTGCCCGATTACGGCAAGCTGAGCGGACGCTCGCTGGATGAGGCCGAATCAGGCGCGCGGGTGGATGTGAGCAGCGACAAGCGGAATCCGGCCGACTTTGCGCTCTGGAAGAAAGCTGATGAATCGCACATCATGCGCTGGGATTCCCCCTGGGGGGATGGGTTTCCCGGCTGGCACATTGAGTGTTCGGCCATGGCCACCAAATACCTTGGTGAAACCATTGACATCCACGGCGGCGGACTGGAAAACCAGTTCCCGCATCACGAGTGTGAAATTGCCCAGTGCGAGG
>SKNL01000105.1 GCA_007120555.1 Balneolales bacterium | reverse complement strand
CCTGCCAGTACAGTTTCACCAGGATGTAGCCCCAGAGCGCCCCGCCCAGATGCACGATGCGTGCCACATTGTCGCCCGAGGAGATGAAAAGCAGGTCGATGGCAATCAGTCCGGCCACCAGGAATCGCGCCTGGATGGGCGGAAAGAAGAGCAGCATGATCGGTATCCGGGGGAAAAGCATGGCAAAGGCCACCATCATCCCGAATACCGCGCCGGAAGCACCAATGGTCACAGTGGCAGGAAAAAACGGACTGAACACAAGGTTGATCAGGGCTCCGCCGATCCCCGCTCCGAAATAGATCACCAGGAAGTTGCGCGGACCAAGCTGTTCTTCGACCGGGCGGCCCATCCACCAGAGCCAGAGCATGTTGAAAGCGACATGGAGCACCGAGCCGTGCAGAAACATGTAGGTGACCAGGCGCCATGGCTGCAGCAGCGAAGTCTGCCAGGTCGGGATGAATCCGAACGTGCCGATGACCCAATTCACCAGCGCTCCTGCGCCGAAGGTGAACAACAGTGTCTGTACGAGAAAAATCACCACATTGAGCAACAGGATCACCCTCAGGGCCGAGGGCAGACTGAGGTATCCTCTCTTCAGGGCGCTTCCGAAACTGTCATCGTACGTGGACATGGCCGGTTCCTTTTATTCTGATAACGGGATCATGCTGCAAATCGGATCATTCTGGCAAGCGTTCTCATTCGTGTCTTCCCTTGATGCCCCACAGCCGGATCAGGATGTACCCGACCACCATGCCACCGAGGTGCGCGAAATGCGCGATACCGGTCTGAAGGCTGGCAACACCGTTGAACAGCTCAAGCGCTCCGAAGAAGATGACAAAGTACTTGGCCTTGATGGGTATGGGCAGGAAAATGAGAAAAATGGGCCGGTTCGGGAACATCATGGCAAAGGCAAGCAGGATGCCGTACACAGCGCCGGAAGCACCGACCATCGGCACGTTGGCGCCGGTGACCAGGATATGGATCAATGCCGCACCGATTCCGGTGATAAAGTAATAGATAACGAACCGTTTTGTTCCCCACAGGTTCTCAATGCTCTGCCCGAACATCCAAAGTGCAAACAGATTGAAGAACAGATGCGCAAATCCACCGTGCAGAAACATGTACGAAATGAATTGCCATGGCATGAAATTGGGATGGGTCAGGGGCCAGAGCGCTCCGAAACCGAAAACATATTGTCCCAGTCCCGGTGTGAACAGGGCAAGGAAGACCAGCAGGTTGATGATCAGCAGATGCTTGACCGCCGGTGGAAACAGGGAAAAACTGGTGGAATGGTATGAATTGCCTTGATAGCTCAAATCAGGGTGATTTTTGTTTGTTTGTCAGAAAATATTGCAAGAAAGTTAATATAGGACTTATTCACGGAAAATGCCCGCGCGGGACTGCTCATAAACCACCCGCCAGTAGGCATTGATCCCGCTGAGCGTGACGCCGGGGATGCCCTGTCCGGGATATACGGTATCACCCGTGAGATACCATCCATTGAAAGGAGTGCGGGCCGGCGGCCAGTCCATGAGTGAACGTTTCATGCTCTGGGGGATGCCTCCCACCCTTCCGCGGTGACGGTGGACCCAGTTCTGCCAGGTGACCGGAGTGCCTTCAAACTGCACCTGAACGTTATCCTTCCGGAACCCCGGCAGCCTCTCTTCCAAGACAGACAGAATGGCATCTCCGGTCTCGGTCTTGGCGCGGTCGTATTCTTCCGGCTTGCCGAACCAGACGTCGGTTTCGGTATGACAGGAGACGTTGAGCACCCGGTACCCCTCAGGCGCCCTGTCCGTATCACTGCCGGCGGAAATACTGACGAACAGCGACCCGGCACCGGTATGCGGCATGGGCCTGTCCAGATGGATCTGATGGTGCAGCGTGATATCATCCGGAAACGAGTCTTTGACCGCAATACCCATGACAAATGCCCCCCAGGCGTGCCGGAACCGGGAAGCCTGTTTTTCAAACCACTCCTTTCTTGCGCCCGTGGTGATGGCAGGCAGATTCCATACCGGCAGATTGGTGACCAGTTTCCGTGAAAAATAGCGGGAGGACGTGGTACTGACCACATAGCCGATATCCGTGGCTTCATCGGCACCCGGTGCGTCTGCATCCGCCATAGCCGCACTCTTTTCCTCTATATATTCTTCCCGTGTCTGGATACGCACCACCTTGTTTCGGCAGCGTACATCCCCGCCCCTGGAACGGATGTATTCTTCCAGGGTTTGCACCATTTTCAGCAGGCCTCCGGGCACATAGTAATTGGTACTGCTGGTATAGGTGAGGCCTGGCGCCCCGAAAAGAAAGGGGGTGTCCCCGCTTTTGCTTTGTGCGGTGATCATGAGCTGCTCGTCAATAAACGAGCGAAAGGCTGGGGTATCCACCCCGCAAGTCCGCATGACTTTTCTGACGGACTGAAAGGCGTAGCGCAGCACCGGGATATCCTTCAACCGGTTCCTCACAGCTAGTTCCAGCCATTCGCGCATATTTTGCGGCGGGAAGTAGATGTTCTTTTCCGACACACGCCAGACGGTGTCGCTGACACGGAAGGCCAGCTCCCAGAAGCGGCGCTGACCTGCCTCATTGCCAAAAACACGGATGGCCTCGGCAATCCACTCCTCACGGCCGGTATAGCGGGTGATCACCTCGCCGTTCATGCGGACGGTCATCGGCGGATCGATGGGCTCTTTGGGGAGTGTAATCCCGAGCATCTTTTCCAACCGGGCCAGCGGCTGGTGCTCGTCGAACCCGATCAGCGTGGTGGCGCCGGATTCAAACACAAACCCTTTGCGGGGATAGGATGAGCTGCATCCGCCTGGCAGATGGGATGCTTCCAGGACCAGTACACGGAAGCCGTCCCGCGCCAGAAGCGAGGCGGCGGTAAGGCCGCCCATGCCGGCGCCTGCAACAATAACATCATAAACGGGATAGCGCTGTGTACTCATGGAGAAGTAAACACTCCGGACCGGTTTCCCGTTCGGGTGCAGCGGCGCATGCGGACCAGGCGGAGTTGCCCGAACCGGCGTGACAAGCCGCCGCGGTTACGATTGCTCCGATGCAACAGCAATGGTCACTCCGATGCAACAGCAATGGTCACTCCGATGCAACGGCATGGTTACCGTTGGCCAGCACCGGTTCATTGACTCTGGTGTCACTTTCGATCATACCGTCAAACAGGTTGATGATCCTGCGGCTGTGCCTGGCCACGTCCTGCTCATGGGTCACCACGATGATGGTATGTCCGGCATCGTACAGATCCTCAAACAACCTCATGATCTCTTCGCCGGTTTTGGAATCGAGGTTACCGGTAGGCTCATCGGCGAGGAGTATGGAT
>SKNL01000239.1 GCA_007120555.1 Balneolales bacterium | reverse complement strand
CTCCGCGCGGCACCCTTATCCACCATTACAAAGTGGATGAGCATGGTGTGATGGAGTGGGCCAACCTGATCATCGCCTCCGGACATAACAACATGGCAATGAACCATGGCATCATGCAGGTTGCAAGGCAGTTTGTGAAAGGCGAGAAGGTCAAGGAAGGAATGCTCAACCGGGTGGAAGCGGTCATCAGGGCGTTTGACCCGTGCCTGAGCTGTTCCACGCATGCTGCCGGCAAAATGCCGCTCAAAATAGAACTTACCCGACCGGATGGTGAAGTGATTCACACACTGACTCAGGGGTAAATCCGGTCTCCGGGGAGAGACCGGCGTGCCGTGTCACGTGCCCTGATTCAGCAGGTTTTCATAGGTTGAATCGGGCACGCCAACGGCCGCAAGGTATGTGATTTTCCTGTTGGGTGTATCATAGATTTCCATGACCGGCACAGACCGGCGCTTGTATTTTTTCATCCACGTATGGAGCCGGGGGTAGACGCGGAATACACCGAGTATCACCGATACCGTGCCCCGGTACGGAAACTCTGCCGCTACGCTCAGGGATTCCGGAAACACGGCTACGCCAAAGGACTCTTTCACACCGGGATGTAGTCGGTGCAGCTCCTCCGGGGAAATGCCATCCACAACGCAGCCGCCCAGACTGCGCAAATCCGCCTTTTCCACCAACTGCGGATTGTCGTAGTAAAGCCCGAACCCCCGGGTTGTGGTCAGATCATGTTTGTCGCGCAGGGTGTGGTAGACATCATCCAGCACCGGACCGATGTTCTTGTAATCGCCCGTATGCTTTTTGTAAACGAGCAGGAAGGGGCCCTCGTCACGCTCTTCGACAGTGATATTGGCAAAGAGACCACACCATGCCAGATAGAGCAATCCGGCAATAATCGCAACAAGAATCACGGATGCGATGAATATGAAAATGTTCATGAAGAAGGTATTTGCAGGGTTGGTGACATGAGCAGACGGTTATCATTTATACGCCGGACAAACCTGATGGTTGCAAAAGAATCGGGCAGCACCGGGTGTTAATCCGACCGTGAGTGATAGTGCAGCCGTGAGTGATAATGCGAACAAGAATCCCGGCAGTTTCGTATCATGCAGGTATCTGATGCAACCATATTTTCGCCGGATATTATTGTGGTCATTATTGCAGCCTGAAAATTGTGACCAAATAATTGTGACCAGGAAATTGTTACATAGAAATTGTGACCAAAAGAGAACGATTATGAAAAAGAAAATAAGTACTCCGGGAGTATTGTCCCGTCGTGAATTCATGAAACTGTCAGCCGCAGCGGCCGCAGGGGTGGCGGTGATGCCCGGCCTGGCGTACGGTGATGTCGTTTACCCGTCCCCCATGAAGCGCCGCTTCGGCCGGACCAACTTTGATGTCACAACTCTTGGCCTGGGCGGACAGGCATCTATCCAGTGGACTCCGGAGGATGTGGATCCGGTGGCCATCATCCTCAAGTCCTTTGACCTGAATGTGAATTACTTCGATACCTCCAATGTTTACGGACCCAGCCAGGCCAATTTTGGGAAGGCGTTCCGGGAGCGGAACCTGATACCGGACCAACCCGGATATGATGAAAACCTGCGATCCTCCATCTTTCTGACGACAAAAACCATGATCCGATGGGCCAAGGGCGGCTATCCGCAGATGGAGGGCGTTCGGAATGCAACGAACGGGGACCCTGCCAAAGGGGCGGTGGGCGATGTCAAACGCGCCCTGACCCTGATGTTCGGCGACGGGGAAGGCGGTTACCCCGAAGGCGCCTACGTGGATATGGTGATGATCCACAACCTGACCAGTTTTGAAGAGGTGGATGTGGTGTACCGGGGACTGGAAGGCGACCTGGATCCGGACGGAAATTTTGGAGCGCTGGTGGCCCTGCGCGATTTCCGGGACGGTACCAACATCACCGGGCTGAATCCACGGAATGAAAAACTCATCCGGCATATCGGATTTTCCGGACACTATTCCGCACCGGCCATGATGGAGATGATCCAGCGCGACAAGTTCGAACTGCTGGACGGTATGCTGGTCTCAATCAATGTCAACGACCGGAAATATCTCAACATGCAGCACAATGTGATCCCCGTGGCCAAGGCGAAGGACATCGGCGTGGTCGGCATGAAGGTGTTTGCAGACGGAGCCATGTACGACAAAGAGCCCCGCTGGTCCCGGAGGCCGGAGGATGTGGTGCGTCGGGTGGGCACCGATCACCTGCCCAGCAAGCCGCTCATCGAGTACGCGCTTACGACACCGGGCGTGGATACGCTGATTGTCGGCATCGGGCATATTGACGAGGATCCGCTCAAATGCCAGCTCATCCAGAATTTCTATGCCTCGCAGATTGCCCCGGATGCTCTGTCGGAGCAGGAGCGGCGTGAACTTGAAAAGCTGGGCGACCGGTCCCATGACGGTAAAACCAACTACTTCCAGCTGGCCGACCAGGGACTCACCGCTCCCCGCAATATCCGTATCACAGGCGATGAGCAAATCCGGCTTCAGTGGGATTCGGCCTATGCCGGCAACGAACCGATTGTCCGGTATGAGGTTTTTGAGAATGGACATCTGGTCAAAACGGTACCCCACTCACCGCAGGTCTGCCTGGAGCAGCCTTTTGAATGCATTCTGGAGCAAACCGGTGGAAAGCCGCTTGCGGTGGCGGCTGTCGACGCCGCCGGAGAGAAAAAAACAAGTGGTGACCTTGTACCGGGGTAAACATAAAGGCACGACGATAGCAGCAGTATCACGAATCATGCAAATCCAAAACCCGATGAGGAGAAATAACTTGAGCAAAATACCATGGCCGGATTCAGGTCACGTGCTGTCCGGACATCCGGACAATCGACACAAACCGGCCAATCAACACAAAATTCCGCTTTTCCTGCTGTTGCTGGTCCTGGCTTGTGGATCGTCGCTGGCCGACGCACGTCCATACAAACTGGTGGTACATAATATCGAAAACCTGTTTGACGCGGACGGCTATGCCGTGTTCCAGGATTACCGACCGGCGGATGCGGACGGCAACCCCCAGTATACCCCGGCACATGTGCTCACGAAAATCCAAAATCACGCCCGGCTCATGGCGCGTTACAACGATGGCGCGGGGCCTGATGTGATCGTCTTTTCCGAGATCGAAAGTGATTTCACACCGTTGTCGGGTGGTGAGCGTTATGACCATCTGGCCGTGATGGAGAGATATGAAGATATGACCCTGGATCAGATGCTGGGGGACGAATTCAATGAGGTTATTGCCGACCTGCCGTCCGAAATACTGCTCCTGAAGGGATTTGAGGATCATGGCCTGACGGGATACGACCTGGCCGT
>SKNL01000232.1 GCA_007120555.1 Balneolales bacterium | reverse complement strand
TGCGGGGGCAAGTGCGCGTGCGGATGCCGCTGATGCTTTTGCAAGCTGCTCACGCATCCACAAGATTGATGCGGAGATGTCGGTGTGAAAATCTGTTTGGTTCAGCATGGGTTATCGGCTCTGTTCCTGTTTTGTTACAAGGTCTTCAAACCGCATCACTTTTTCAACTGCAAGGATTCGGCTGCCGACAATGCAAAGTGATCCGTATTCGGCAATTCCAAAAGGATCCGGCTTCGGTTATTCCAAAAGGATGCAGCCTCTGTCATTGCGGTAGAATACGGCTTCCTACGGCTCCGGGTATTTCTCCCGCTACATGTTGAGCCACCAGATGCTCCCGTTCAATACCGTTGCGTAACTCACCCAAAGAATGTAGGGGACCATCAGGTAACCGGCTGACGGCCTGATCCGGTAGAACAGCCGGGTGGTAAGTACGATGAGCGCAAGCAGCACCAGGATCTCGGCGAATGCCAGGCCGGGCATCTGAAAACTGAAGAAAAGAAACGACCACAGCACGTTGAAGATAAGGTGTACCCCGTAGAGACCGAGAGCGGACCGGCGGGACGGTCTTTGGGGCAGCAACATGCTTTCATAGGAAGCCCCTTCCCCCCAGAATTCCCGGCTTTTTTGCTCGGGGGTCCGGTATACCAGCCAGGCGGCAATGCCCATGAGAAGATACAGGATTGGCCAGACCACGGGGAAAGCCCAGTCGGGAGGTGTGAATGCCGGCTTTTCAATGACCCGGTACCATGTATCGATGTTGGGACGGGTGGCAAAAGAGCCGATCATTCCGGCCGACTGCGCCAGCAGAATGCTGAAAATGAGCACTCCAAAGCTTTTGAACCTGCTGTGCACGCGTATGACGGCCATTTTGTTACCTCATGCGATTGTGGTGGCTGGGTACTCATCCGTTATCTGGCCCTCATCCATAATCGAGTCCTGATCCATTATGCAGCATGTGATGAGGGTGAGGATGGGAATGAGGATGAGACTTCTGCTGATTGCCGGAGATCACATCCATAAGGTAATAAAAAAACCCGGGCCGAACATATTGCTGTCCCACCCGGGTTTGAGATTTCAGGGCATTGCCGGTTCAGAAAAGGGGGTACGGCAATGCCTCTGGTTGCTTTTCGCTTCTGCTTACTTCGCGTTTTACTCAGTGCATGGATTCCTTATTGCACGTTTTCCTCATTGTACGTTTTCCTTATTTCACAAAGGTCATATTGCGCGTGAGGGTCTGTCCGCCTGCCTCCAGACGGTAGATATACACGCCGCTGGACATCTGGCCGGCATCCCAGTTCACCTGGTATTCGCCGGGTGCCTGCTGCCGGTCTACCAGAACCGCAATCTCACGTCCGGTCACATCGTAGACGCTCAGGCGCACATGCTGCTCGCCGGTGACCTGATAGGTGATCACGGTGGAAGGGTTGAACGGGTTGGGATAGTTTTGCTCAAGAGTCATGGCCCGCGGAATGTCTGCACGGGTTTCCGGATCGGCATCCGTCACAAGGGCAAACAGAAGCTGCGGATAGCCATCGTTCACATCGGCATTGATGCTCCATATATCATCAAAGTCCCAGTCGGTAAAGGTGCCCTGGTCTTTCATTTCGGCAGTGGTTTTGCCTTCGCCGATATTGTCCGTAGGATACTCACCTCCACCATAACTGTTATCAAGACCGGATACTTCGGTATCCCAGAAGGTGTTTATAAGCTTGCTTTCATCAGTATCCGTTTCCTGCGCAGGATTGGAAAACCCGGTAATACCGCCAACGTTAAGGATGGGTTCTTCATCATCATCCTTGGGCGCATTTTCCGCATCACCCGTTACCGTTCCTACAAAATAGGAGTTGGTTACCGAGGCACCGCCGCGCCAGTGCCAGCCGACCAGTCCGCCGACAATATGGGTACCCGAGATATCCCCAATAGCGTATGAATCGTAGATCATCGAACCTCCGCCAAACTGACCTACCAAACCACCAATCCAGCGATTATCATCATTCGGATTACTGGTAGTAATATTACCCTTGTAGTAGGATTGCTCGATTTGGGCCTGGGCCGTCATCTGTCCGACCAAACCACCAACGAACCTACCCACAATTTCAATATCAACATAAGAAGCAGAATTCTTTACAAGCCCCGCTGCCTGACGGCCAATCAGGCCTGCAAAAAGTGTCACTCCTTCACCGGTACCGATGATCGTTCCGGAAACAGTGACATTTTCAATATCGGTAACCTCCACTGAGCCTGCAAGCACACCCACAGTCCCTGCACTGCTTGTAATATCAGCATCAAGCACTCTCAGGTTTTTGATGGTAGCAAAATGCGCGTGACCAAACAGTCCTTGCAAAGCAGATTCAGCGGTTATGGTCAACCCTCTTATCGCATATCCCTGTCCATCAAAAGTCGCAGTAAAACGATCCTGGGAATGTCCGATCGGCTGCCAGCTTGCATCGATATTGTAGTCGCTGTAACCGTCCGTCGTCTCATCAAGATCATTCATGAGAATATAGACAGTGCCCATCTCCATGTCATTGCGAACGTTATGAAGGTCATGCCAGGTCCGAACCTCAATAGGATCAGCCTGCACTATCGCAGCAGTCGAAAGTAAAACTACCAGCGCAAGCATCGAAAAAGATAGTCTCTGTAACATTTTTTTCATCATATCTCCTTTTTTAGGTTTTGATTGAGTACTTCAGGTACCCTAATCAGTTTGAGAACACCCCCGGTAATGCAGATTGACAATTCTATACAGTTTTTTTGTGCGGCTAGAACTGCATCTTTTTTAATATATTTTTTTCACTTCAAAAATACCATTTTTAAAAAAATTAATGTTCCTGCATAAATCATCAAATAAAAAAAGGCTTTCCGGTTCTTGTTGACTGTCAACAGAAAGGGAATCAGACGTGCAACGACATCGCAGACACAAAGTCGCAAATGGCTCTGTTCGGGTACAACAGAGGTAATAAGTGTGACAGTGTATCACAAACAAGTACTTTCACATACGCCGACGGATCTTCCGTCAACCGACACAATAACAACATCTATTTTTGCCATCATGACTTTTGCCGACAAGATCCTTGCCTTCAATGAAAACCTCGACCTGGACTCCGCCCTGCTGCCGGACGGGATCTCCGTCATGAACCCGTTCCGCGGTGCCTACGCGGATACCATCCGCAGTGTGACATCACAGTTTTATCGCCGGTTTTACGCGGACAGCGACCTGCGCCACCTGATCCTGGGCATCAATCCGGGCCGGTTCGGGGCGGGCGTGACCGGAGTGCCTTTCACGGACACCAAGCGCATGAAAGAGGTCTGCGGCATCGACATTGCCATCAACCCCACCCATGAGCCCTCCTC
>SKNL01000202.1 GCA_007120555.1 Balneolales bacterium | reverse complement strand
GAGCGGGCGGATACGGAAACCGTGCGCCAGGGCACCAGCAAGGCCATCGTGGAAGCGGTGATTGCAACAGGCGCCGATCCCGATCCGGTGGTCGGCCGCCTGTTGGAAGAGAATGATGTGGAGAGGATGGGCGGCGAGATCATCCTGCGCCGCGAAATACGTCCCGCAGGCAGCCGGGCCTTTATCAACGATACGCCCGTGACGATCTCCCTTCTGCGCGAGGTGGGTGACCGGCTGGTCGACCTTCACGGACAGCACGACCACCAGCTGCTGCTGAAGCAGGATCATCACCGCGAGGTCATCGATGCCCTTCCCGGCGTAAGCCCCCAAAAACACACTTACGATGAGGCCTACAGGACCGTAGTTCGCCTCAGGAAAGAACGTGACGCCCTGATCCGGCAGGAGCGCGAGCTCAACGAAAAGATGGAGCTGCACCAGTTCCAGTTCCGGGAACTTGCGGCGGCTGATCTGGATCAGGCGGCGTATGAAGAGATGGAGGCCGAAATGAAGCGGCTGGATCATGCCGAAGATCTGGACCGGAAGGCGGCCATGATCGGTGAACTGGGTTCCGAGGGGGAGCGGAACCTGATGGATCTGCTAACCATGATTGAGGAGACCCTGGGTGATATGGCAGAAATGGACGAGGAGTTCCGGAGCTATACCGGAGAGCTGAGGTCGGCACGGCTAAGTTTCCAGGAACTGCTGTCCCATACCGAACGGTACCGGTCCCGCATTGAATTCAATCCGGAACGGCTTGAGGAATTGCGACAGAAACAGGCGGAAATACGCCGGTTGGAGAAGAAATACGGACGGCTGCTGCCGGACCTGATCCGGTACCGCCAGGAGCTTGAAGCATCTGCAAACCTTGCCGAAAATTTCGACCTTGCGCTGGAGAAAAAGGAGAAAGAGCTTGCAGCTGCTGCGAAAGTGTTGCGGCAGAATGCTCTTGAGCTGCACGGAAAGCGTGAAACGTCGGGTGTCGCACTGGGAGGCCAGATATCCGAAGCATTGAAGAAGCTGGGTATACCCAACAACCGGTTCGAAACACGGGTCATGTGGCGGCAGGACGATAAAGGATGGATCGATGTGGATGGCACACTGGTGGCGTGCCATGCCGACGGGCCGGATGACGTGGTGTTCTACATCAGCACAAACAAGGGCGAGTCACCCAAACCGCTGGCCAGAATCGCTTCCGGCGGGGAGATTTCGCGGGTCATGCTGGCCATGAAATCGGTGATTGCCCGCGAGCAGCACCTGCCCGTCATGATCTTCGACGAGATCGACACGGGAATTGGCGGAGCGGTGGCCGAACAGGTGGGATGGACCATGCACGATCTTGCGGGGCACTGCCAGATCATAGCAATTACCCATCAGCCGCAGATTGCGGGACAGGCGGACCATCACTTCCGTGTGGAAAAGCAGGAATCCGGAGAACGCACGGTCACACATATCCGGAAACTGGACGAGGAAGCGCATATACGACAGGTCGCTTCGTTGATGAGCGGGGCCGAAATAAGTGAGCATGCGGTGGCAGGCGCCCGGGTGATGGTGCAGAAAGCACGCAACAGAAGAAAGACCGGGTAACAGGACAATCAAACCAGTAAACGTGCCCGAAGAGAACACACACATATTTAATTATAATGGGTTACCGGTGTCCTACCACAAAACGGGCACGGGGTCGCCGTTGCTCATGCTTCATGGCTGGGGAAGCAGCTCCCGGGTGATGTTGCAGCTGGCGCATTCGATATCGGATATCCGTACGTGCTTCGTCCCGGACCTGCCCGGCTTCGGCGCAACCCCTCCGCCTGAAGCACCATGGGGAATCGATGACTATACCGATCTGGTACGGGCCTTTGTCCGCGAAGTGATTGGCGGACCCACGGATGTGCTGGCCCACTCCTTCGGTGGACGGATAACACTGAAATGGGCTGCGCGAAGCGGACGCGACACATCATCTGAGGCGGGAGCGGGGTCCAGTTTCGATGAACGGCGGGAGGGGGAGGCACCTGCAGGAGTTCACAGTCCGGAGCTGTTGAAAATCATCATCACAGGCGGTGCAGGCATGAAACCAAAGAGAAGCTTTTCTTATTACCGCCGCCGGGCGACGGCCATGGTCCTTAAGGCCCCGTTCATGTTGCTCCCGTCGACTTTGAAGGTCAAAGCCTTGAATTGGCTTCGGAGTACATCCATCTGGAAATCAATGGGTTCGGCGGATTACCAGAAGCTGGACGGTGTGATGCGCGAGACCTTTGTGCGCACGGTATCCGAACATCTGGAATATTGTCTGCCGGACATATCACATGAGGTATTGCTGTTGTGGGGACGGGAGGATCAGGCCACGCCATGGTATCAGGCCGAGCGCATGGAGAAGGGGCTCAGGAACGGGGCCCTGGTCGGGATCGAGCGGGCCGGGCACTATGCATTTCTGGATCAGCCGGACCGGTTCCAGCGCATCGTGCGGGCCTTTCTTGTTGACGGACAATAGGGCTGTCTCATGTATCCGGTCTTGCCGGTTCGTTCGGAAAGTTAAAAAAAAGCAAAGGCTCCTGTCACGGAGCCCCTGCTTCTAAAGAACGGTTTGGGATTTATCCTTTGAGATAACTCAAGTACGTCCCTTAAATCAGTTAAACATATACCGAACGCCAATCTGCGCACTCCAGGTGTTGGCGATGCTGATACTTCTGCGGAAGCTTTCGTCCAGGCCCCTGCCTGAGGGATAATTCACGTTGAATATGGCATTACCGTTGGCATCCGGACCCTGGTAGGACATCGGGTTGTTCTGAACGGGCACTTGTGATACACCCCAGGTGTTGTTGAGCAGGTTGCCGATGTTCAGGACATCCATGGTGACTTGCAGCCGTTGCTGTCCCCGGAAAAAGCTGACATCCTGAGCAATTCTGAGGTCGAAGCGGTGCAACCAGGGAAGGCGCGCACCGTTTCTCTCGGTTACCTGTCCACGCATGCCACTCAGGTAGGGATCCTGTTCGATGAAGGCGTTGAGATCCTGCCACTGCTGCTCGGCAGTGCGCACGAGGTTGCCGTCATCATCTACCTGATCTACCAGTTGTGCATCGCTGAAGTTTTCGGGGACATACATCAGGCGCACACCGGAACCGTCGCCGAAGCTTCCGGCATAGGTATAGCTGTAGCGGCCCTGGGTCCCGCCGATATATACCAGCGAAAACCGGGTGAGATAGCGCGGGGCAAAAATCCGGGTATCAAAAGAAGTCAGGGCAACAATCCGGTTTGGAGTGTCAAAGCGGGAATAACCTGCTTCCGGGTTGTTACGGTCTGCTCTTGCCACATCAGGCCACAGGGACTGTGCCTGGGATCCGCCGATGAGCCCGTAGTCACG
>SKNL01000116.1 GCA_007120555.1 Balneolales bacterium | reverse complement strand
ATGGCAAGATACAAAAAAATGTTTGTATGCCTAACCAGATGGGGCGCTGCGGCTCGTATTCGCGCTTTGCGCATTCCGTTTCAGGTCGTATTTTTAGCGAAAACCTGATCTTCGGTGCCGTTCATCCGGTGAAAACACACTTAACCCTCCGTTATGCTGGAAATCCAAAAACGACTTAACAACCGCTTCTATGCGCTGCTTGCCCTGCCTGCAACGGCCATGGGCTTTGGCCTTTCGATTCAAATCGCGGCGCTCAGCTGGCTGCTCACCTACCAGTATGGACTCGAAATATCGGATATTGGACTGGTCTGGGCCACCGGACCGATCGCCGGCATCCTGGGACAAGTGATCATCGGCATCATCAGCGATAAGGTCTGGATATGGAACGGGCGGCGGCGCGTCTTCATCGTCATCGGCGGGGTGCTGGCTTCCCTGATGATCCTGGCGCTCCCGAACATCGGCGTGATTCAGGCGGGACTGGGGCTGGAAGGGGTCCTCGGCATAGCGATACTGATTTCGATGGTCCTGGATCTGTCCATCAACGTCTCGTTCAACCCTACCAGGTCCATTATTGCGGATGTGACTCCGGAGGGACGTGAACGCACCAAGGGATACACGTGGATGCAGACGGTCTCTGGAACTTTCGGTGTTCTTTCCTATGCGATCGGCGCCATTTTCGGAAACATCACCCTGCTCTATTTCGGTGTATTCCTGGTTTTTGCCTTCTCGGTGATACCGCCGTTTTTCATCAAGGAACCCAAGTATCTGGGACGCTACGGTGAGGATGAAGACGCCATCGCGAAAGAACTGTCCGACAGTGACGACATACCTCAAAGTATCAGCGATGCTTCACTTTCCCGCATCATGATCAGCATCCGTCCACTTTGGGGATTCCTGATGTACGGCATCTACGCCATCGTCAAGCGGCTGAGCGGATTTGAATTCCCCGGGTATTATTTCGAGATTTTCGCCCTCATTGTCACCATTTACCTGATCGGCGAAACCCTGTTCAAGTCGGAAGAAGGCAAATCCAGAGAAGAAGCCGGCAAAATCGGTTTCCAGAAAGTGCTGGCGGCGCACTCCTTCTCCTGGATTGGTGTACAGAGCATGTTCATCTACTTTTTTGCCTTTGTGTCCTACCGGATGCCCGAACTTACCGCCGTGGGTGTGGGCAGCGTGGTGAACTGGAGTTTCTTTTCACTGAATCTGGTTGCCGCGATCATCCCGGTGCTGGCGCTCGGCCCGCTTGCCAACAGGTATGGCCGTGTGCGCGTCCACGCCACCGCCCTGGTCATCATGGCCATTGGGTACACGCTCATTATATTTTTCGGCGACACACCATGGTCGCTCTACATCCTGATGATGGTGGCAGGCATCGGCTGGGCGTCGATCATCAGCCTCCCGTTTGCCATCATGTCCCAGAAAATCGCACAGAACCAGATGGGGCTTTATATGGGGCTGTTCAACCTGTCGGTGGTGCTCCCGCAACTGGTTTCCAGTTTCGCCGTTGGCGATATCGTCCAGGCCGTGGACAACAAAACCATCTTGCTGGTGATCTGCGCGGTTACCGTAGCATTTTCGGCAGCAGCCTGGTTCCTGGTCTCCGAGCCGAAGGACGAGATGACAGAGAATCCGGCGCTTCTGGACGAGGAAATTGAGAAAAAACTGGGAGACTAACAAAAAAACCCGATACCCCGAACAGTTCGGGATACCGGGTTTCTCATATCGGCTTTCAGACGATGATGAAAGACGGGCTTGCGGCGGGACTTAGAAGCCCATGCCTCCGCCCATGCCGCCCATGCCACCCATATCGGGAGCACCAGCGCCTTTGTCATCGTTTTTCGAAGGCTTTTCGAAAACAACCGCTTCGGTGGTGAGCATCAGTCCGGCAACCGAAGCCGCATTTTCAAGCGCGGTGCGGGTCACTTTGGTCGGATCGATGACACCGGCCTTGGTCAGGTCTTCGTACACCTCGGTGCGTGCGTTGTATCCGAACGCGTCCTTGCCTTCCTTGACCTTCTGGACTACGATGGAACCTTCAACACCGGCGTTGCCGGCAATGATGCGGAGCGGTTCTTCCAGCGCACGACGGACAATATCAAAACCGACTGCCTGATCCGGATTTTCACCTTTCAGGTTATCAAGTGCATGAGCACAGCGCAGCAGCGCAACACCGCCACCGGCCACGATACCTTCCTCAACAGCGGCCCGGGTAGCATGCAGGGCATCTTCCACACGGGCTTTCTTCTCTTTCATCTCAACTTCGGAAGCAGCACCGATGTACAGAACGGCAACGCCGCCGCTCAGTTTGGCCAGGCGCTCCTGGAGCTTCTCGCGGTCGTAGTCGGACGTGGTATCCTCAATCTGGGCCTTGATCTGGTTGATGCGGGCCTTGATGTCGTCTTCCTTGCCTTTCCCGTCGACGATGGTGGTGTTGTCCTTGTCGATGGAAATGCGGGCGCTCTGTCCCAGGAAGTCAAGCGTGGCATTTTCCAGCTTGTAGCCGCGCTCTTCGGAGATGACGGTTCCACCGGTGAGGATCGCTATATCCTCAAGCATGGCCTTGCGACGGTCGCCGAAGCCGGGTGCTTTGACAGCCGCAATCTTCAGGGTGCCGCGCAACTTGTTGACCACGAGCGTTGCCAGGGCTTCGCCTTCCACGTCCTCGGAAATGATCAGAAGCGGCTTGCCGGTCTGAATCACCTTCTCAAGGATGGGGAGCAGATCCTTCATATTGGAGATCTTCTTGTCGTAGATCAGGATGAAGGGGTCCTCCAGTTCGGTGGTCATTTTTTCGGAATTTGTCACGAAGTAAGGCGACTGATATCCGCGGTCGAACTGCATGCCTTCCACCGTATCCAGATGGGTATCGGTTCCCTTGGCTTCCTCAACGGTGATCACACCGTCCTTGCCCACTTTCTCCATGGCGTCGGCAATCAGGTTGCCAATGAACTCGTCATTGTTGGCCGAGATGGTTCCAATCTGTGCAATCTCGTTGCGGTCGCTGATGTCACGGCTGAGGTTCTTGAGTTCGGCCACGACAGCTTCCACGGCCTTGTCAATGCCCCGCTTCAGATCCATCGGGTTGGCACCGGCGGTTACGTTCTTGAGCCCGGATTGGATGATGGACTGGGCCAGCACCGTGGCAGTAGTGGTACCGTCACCGGCATTGTCGCTGGTTCTGGAAGCAACCTCGCGCACCATCTGCGCACCCAGGTTCTCCACTTTGTCCTCAAGTTCGATCTCCTTGGCTACCGTCACACCGTCCTTGGTTACCGTGGGGGCGCCAAACGATTTTTCGAGGACCACATTGCGTCCGCGGGGACCGAGGGTCACTTTTACCGCATTGGCCAGTTT
>SKNL01000077.1 GCA_007120555.1 Balneolales bacterium | reverse complement strand
TGCACTGTCCGGAATATGGTGGCTCCGAAAGGCTGCCGGTAGCTTTCCATGGTGATGGCGACGTCTTCATGATCCCCGGTGTCGATCCAGCTGACTCGCCAGTAATAAGAGGGGATGAACCGAAGGAATCCGTTTCGGATGAACCCGGACAGTTTTCTTTTGCCGAAGTGCGCCACCTGGCGGTCCAGTAGTTCGTCATTAGTTCGAAATACGACAAATGGCTGCAGTTTTCCGGGATCAATGCCGGATTTTTCGAGAAACCGGCGCGACTCCCTGATGACATCCTCCGTATCGGCCAGACCGGTCAGATCGGCTGGCGGGTGCGACCAGGGCATGAGCAGCAGAAAAAGCAGCAACCCTGCAAATGCAGGGACGAGCAGCCGGCTGTATTTTCGGGGTGATTCAGGCACGTAACACTTTCCAGCTTGTTTCGAATATCGTTTCAGCGTGTTGTAAAATGGCGTATATTGACCGCTAACACCTATTTACAATACACACATTTTTCCATTACAACAAGTTCATGCCAGACAAAAAGAGAATTCTGGTAGTAGAAGACGAAATGATTGTGGCCCATAGTATTTGCACAGGCCTTGAGCGAATGAACTATACTGCTGTCGGCCCTGCGGGGAATGCTGCGGATGCCATACGGATCGCGCTTGAGGAGCAGCCGGACCTGATACTGATGGATATTCACCTGGGCAGTCAGGTGGACGGTATAGAGGCCGCAAAGGAGATCCTGAAAAAGCATATTATTCCGATTGTTTACGTCACGGCACACTCCGATCTGCATACGATCGACCGCGCCAAGGCCACCGTGCCTTACGGGTACATCCACAAACCCTTCAGCGAAAACGAGATACGCTCGGCCATCGAGATGGCGCTCTACAAACATGAGAAACAGCTTGAGATCAACAGGAGCGAGCGGCTGCTATCCACGACACTGAAAAATATTGGGGATGCGGTCATTGCCACCAGCCGCGATCTGACCATAACGTATGCGAATCCCGTCGCCGAAATGTTGCTGGGAGTGGGAAGCGACGTCCTGCCGGGACAAAAGCTGCAGGATGTGATGCAACTGGTAAACGAAAATGATGCCCGGCCGATCTTTTGGACCGGTGAGGAGCTGATGGATGCGGAAGATCGCTGGTACCTTCCCGCGGGATGTTTGCTCGCCGGAAATAATCAGGAATACATCCCTGTCAACGGATCTCTGTCTGCCATTGTAGATGACCAGGGGAAAACAGCGGGCGTCGTTGCGGTGCTGCGCGATATCCGCAGGGAGCGGAAACATGCCCGGACCACCCGCATCCGCAAACAATTCGAGAATGTCATCAATGAAATCCGGATCCGGCTTATAGAGGATGCGCCTCCCGATATCCCTGCCGTTCTGGGTATTATGGCGGAGTCGGTTCAGGCTGACAAAGCCTGTCTCTGTATCTATCCGACTAAAAATGGCAATTTCGAGGGCATGGAGGAACGGTTTTCCTGGGTTTGTCCGGCCGGGGGAGCCACTTCATCCGCAATGAATTCGTGCAGTCATCTTTGCGGTAACTGGTGGAAAGGGCAGATAGCCAGCGGTGAAGCACTGTTGTTTGCCAACATCGACTCCCTGCCTCATGAGGCCGCGGAGCATCAAGAGCTGATGAAGCGTGAGGGTGTCGGATCCGTCGCACTTTTCCCCTTTAAATCCAGGGAGACCGGATATGCCGGAGCAGTCAGTATCTACTGGCCGGAGCCGAGGGATAATTTTAACGAGCTGGAAGTCCATTCGCTCTCATTGATGGTGGAACTGGTGTCGGCTTACATGGTCAGGGCCCGTACCGAGGAGCTGCTGCGCAGCAGTGAAAAAAGGTTCCGTACTTTGATCCAGAAGAGTTCCGATGTGATCACGGTTATTGACCGTGACGGACAGTTCCTTTACGTGGCGCCCTCCGTGAAGAAAACACTCGGTTATGCAGAAGAAGAGATGCAGGAAAAATCGGTCTTTGACTTTGTCCATAACGAAGATATGGCCGAGCTGCGCAACATGTTTCAGAAAATGCTGCAGCACTCGGAAGAGGAGATGAGTGTTGAGTGCCGTTTCCGTCATAAAAACGGGAAGTATATCCATCTGGAATCGATCGGGACCAACCTGACAGGGGAGCCATCCATAGCTGGCGTCGTTATCAATTCGAGGGACATATCCGACCGCAAACGATTTCAGGAAGAGCTGATCCGCGCAAGGGATACCGCTGAGGCCATGAACAGGGTAAAAACGGCGCTGCTGGCCAATATGAGCCATGAAATGCGCACCCCGCTCACAGGCATCCTCGGCTTTGCAACCATTCTGGAATCCGAACTTCCGGAAGGGGAAAACCGTGATATGGCTGCGCGGATTTCCGCCAGCGGACTGAGATTGATGGAAACGATCGAGTCGGTACTCGACCTGGTCAAGCTTGAGGCGGACAAGGTCAGGGTGCAGCCGGAACGGACCAATATCATCGATGAGATCATACGCAATGTCAATCTTCATGCGCGTCCGGCCAGGCACAAGGATCTCGGGCTGGAGGTGAAGTGTGACATGGAAGAGCTGTATGTAGATATGGACCGGCAGCTCTTCGGCCGCATCATGTACAATCTGATCTCCAATGCCATAAAATACACCGATGCGGGCTGTGTGGAGGTATCGGTGACGACCGAGAGGGATCTGCTCGACGAGTGGGCCCTGGTTCATGTGAAGGATACAGGAATCGGCATATCCACGGAATTCCTGCCCCGGGTCTTCGATGAGTTCCAGCAGGAGAGCTCCGGATATTCCCGCAAGTACGAGGGGACCGGCCTCGGGCTCACCATCAGCTGGAAACTGGCCAGGATCATTGGGGGATCCATTTCGGTGCAGAGCAAAAAGGGGGAAGGATCCACGTTTTCACTTCGCATACCGCTCAAGGTGTCTGACGGGCCGAAGCGCCAGCAGCCTGAAATGAAACTGCACCAGCCGTCCGTAAAGCAACCCGGTCAGACACCGCGCATCCTTATTGTCGAGGATGATTTTGACAGTTCGGAGGTGGCGAAAGTTTATCTGGGGGTTCAGTACGACGTGGTTTCCGTCGATTCCGGCGAAAAAGCACTTGATGAAGTAAAGAAAAGTGCATTTGATCTGGTGCTGCTGGACATCAGTCTCGGTCCGGGCATGGACGGGGTCAAAACCCTCAAATCCATCCGTAAAAATGCCTCTTCAAATTCGTTGCCGGTGATTGCCCTCACAGCTCATGCCCTGCGCGGCGATGCCGACTACTACCTTTCGGAAGGTTTTTCCGCCTACATGTCGAAGCCGTACAAGAAGCAGGAACTGCTTGCCGTAGTGGCAAACTATCTGAGCGAGTGAT
>SKNL01000113.1 GCA_007120555.1 Balneolales bacterium | reverse complement strand
CCTGGACGGGGAAATTGCCGGACAAGTTACACCGGAAATTGTCGTAGACAGAATTGGGAGAATGATACAAAATGACACCTGAAGAATTCAAAAAAATCGGTGAAGCGCATCAGAAAAAGCGCGAAGGCTTTGAATACAACATCAATGTCTGTACGGCTGCGGCCTGCGTTTCCCTGCAAAGCGAAAAAGTAAAGGAGGCGTTGACCAAGCAGGTCAAGGAGCAGGAGAAAAAGGATGTCTGCAGGGTCAGCGGTACGGGCTGCCTGGGATTGTGCGCCTCCGGCCCCCTGGTCACCATTAACAATAGTCAGGCGCTATACGGTGGAGTAAAGCCGGATGATGCCCCTGATATTGTCAAAAATATTAATAAAAAGCCGGTCAAAAGGCTGCAAATACCGGATGATATGCCGTTTTTTGCACACCAGACCAAAATGGCCCTGGAGCACTGCGGCAAGACCGATCCGGAGGTGATCGGGGATTACCTTGCTTTGGAAGGATACGAGGCCCTGTACAACTGCCTGACCACCATGGAGCCCGTTAAAGTCATCGATACGATGGTGAAGAGCGGGTTGCGCGGCCGGGGCGGTGGCGGCTATCCGGTCGGACTCAAATGGAGTACGGTCCACAAGGCGGTCGGCGTCAAGAAATTTGTCATCTGTAATGCGGATGAAGGCGACCCCGGTGCCTTCATGGACCGAAGCATGCTGGAAAGCGATCCGCACAGTATTGTCGAGGGCATGGCCATTGCCGGTTACGCTGTCGGTGCATCGCACGGGTATGTCTATATCCGTGGGGAATATCCGCTGGCCATCAAGCGGCTCAGGTCAGCCATCAAGCAGGCCGAGCGCCAGAATTTCCTGGGCAAGAACATATGCGGCACCCCGTTCAGCTTTGATGTGGAAATACGGTTGGGAGCCGGCGCCTTTGTCTGTGGCGAAGAGACGGCCCTGATCGCATCCATCGAAGGAAAGCGCGGCACACCGAGACCACGTCCGCCCTATCCGGCAGAATACGGACTGTGGGGACATCCCACCCTGATAAACAACGTGGAAACGTTCGCCAACATCAGCCCGATCGTCCGCAAGGGTGCCGACTACTTTGCAAGTATCGGAACCGAGCGGAGCAAGGGTACCAAGGTATTTGCCCTTGCCGGCAGCATCAACAACACGGGCCTGATTGAAGTGCCGATGGGTATTACACTGCGGGAAATCGTCTTCGAAATTGGAGGTGGTATCCTGGGCGGCAAAAAATTCAAGGCGGTTCAGACGGGTGGCCCGTCAGGCGGCTGTATCCCGGACGAGTACCTGGACATGAAAGTGGACTATGAGTCGCTGGCACAGGTCGGCTCCATCATGGGGTCCGGCGGCATGATCGTAATGGACGAGACCTCATGCATGGTCGACGTTGCGAAATACTTCATGGATTTCTGCCGGTCAGAGTCTTGCGGAAAATGCGCCCCGTGTCGCGTCGGGACTGCCCAGATGCACAATCTGCTTACCATGATCTCGGAGGGCAGGGCAACCATGTATGACATGGAGCTGCTCGAAGAGCTTTGCGATGTGGTCAGGAATACCAGTTTGTGCGGACTCGGCCAGACGGCTGCGAATCCGGTGCTCAGTACTATCCGCTTTTTCAGGGATGAGTACCTGGCTCATATCAACGATAAAAAGTGTCCGGCCGGTGTGTGTGCCATTGAACATAAAGAGGAAGCGGTATTATGAGCTCATCAGTAAAAATCAAAACCCTGACGATCGATGAAAGACAGGTCGGAGCGCGGGAAAACCAGACCATCCTGGAAGTTGCCCGTGAGAACGGGATAAAAATTCCGACTCTGTGTTATATGAAAGGCCTTTCGCCCTACGGCGGGTGCCGCATGTGCATTGTTGAAATTGCCGGATCGCCCAAGTTGCTCCCGTCCTGCATGACATCGGTGGAAGAAGGCATGGTCGTATCCACCAACACAGACAGGATCAAAAAATACCGGAAAAACCTGCTTGAGCTCTATTTCTCGGAGCGAAATCATGTCTGTTCCGTATGTGCTTCAAACGGTTACTGTGAACTGCAGACGATGGCACAGAAAGTGGAAATGTCTCACGTCCACTTCCCCTATATGTACCCGCATCTTGACGTTGATGCCACCCATGAGCGCTACGTCCTGGATCACAACCGGTGCATCGCATGTACGCGATGCGTCAGGGTGTGTGACGAGATTGAAGGTGCGCATACCCTGGATATCAAGGACCGGGGCATCGACGTACGGATCATCACCGACCTGGATCGGCCCTGGGGTGAATCGGAGACATGCACGCAGTGCGGCAAGTGTGTCCATGTGTGTCCCACCGGTGCCCTGATCGAAAGAGGAAAGTCGGTTGGTGAAATGTCAAAACGTAAACAATTACTGCCCTATTTGACGAAAATGCGGGAGGCTCACGAATGAAAAAGAAACTGACCCTTGCCACGCTCTGGCTGGACGGCTGTTCCGGCTGTCACATGTCCCTGGTGGATGTGGACGAGCGCCTTATTGAAGTAGCTGAAATCTATGACATCGTGTTCAGTCCGCTTGTGGATGCAAAAGAGTTCCCCGAAAACGTGGATGTGACCCTGCTGGAAGGGGCCATCAGCACGGACGAGGACGTTGAAATGGTGAAACGGGTCCGCAAGAGCACAAAAACCCTGATTGCGTTCGGGGATTGTGCGGTGACCGCCAACGTGCCTTCCATGCGGAATCATTTCAAGTTGGAAGACGTCTTCAAACGGGGATATCTCGAGACTACACCGGGCAACGACATTATTCCGGATGAAAACATTCCGAAACTGCTGGAGAAGGCCTACCCGGTGCATCACTTTGTACATGTGGATGTGTTCCTGCAGGGATGCCCGCCCTCAGCAGACAACATTTTCTACACCCTGGTGGAAATAGCGGAGGGAAGAACCCCCGAGCTGTCACTACGAACACGATTTGGATAGGAGAATTATTTCATGTCTAGAACCATAACTATTGAGCCCATTACCCGGATTGAAGGGCACGGAAAGATCACATTGATGCTGAATGACAGCGGTACGGTTGACAATGCGCTCTTTCAGGTGACCCAGTTCCGCGGATTTGAAAAATTGAGCGAAGGACGGCGGTTCCGTGAGATGCCGTCGCTGATGGCACGTGTTTGCGGTATCTGTCCGGTCGCGCACCTGATCGCAGGCGCCAAGGCGTGCGACAATATCCTGGCCGTGAAAGTGCCGGAGACCGGGGCCCTTATCAGACAGGCCATCAACCTTGGCCAGATCGTCCAATCCCACGCATTGAGCTTTTTCTACCTCTCCGTTCCCGACCTGGTGATGGGTTTTGACGCCGATCCCATGGAGCGGAACAT
>SKNL01000069.1 GCA_007120555.1 Balneolales bacterium | reverse complement strand
CGGCCCATCAGCACAACATCCATCACACTGATCGGAAAATTCCAGTCAACGGACTCCCGCTGCGGCACATAAGCGACCAGCTGGCGCTGTTTGTCCAGAGGCTTGCCATAGATCAGGGTGTAGCCGGAGGATGCCGGTATAAGCCCCATGGCGGCCTTGACCAGGGTGGATTTGCCGGCGCCGTTCGGACCGACAATGGCTGTGAGACTTCCCTCCGGCAGTTCAAAATCGATGTCCCACAGCACGGGTTTCTGGTCATAGGCTACGGTGAGGTCATGCACCTCAAGCGGTGGATTCGAAGGGTTTTCAGATGTGTACGTGCCTGCCTGTTTCTCATTCATCACTGCCTTTTTGGATTTGGTGTATCTGATCGTGGGCAAACCGTGCCGTGTTTGAACCGGTGCCACATCTGCATGCCGGTGCCGGAATCCCGGCCCCGGCCGTTTTCCGACCGTTTTATCAGGGCGGCTGAAACTCCTCACTGAGCGCCTGCACTATGGTTTCCACATTGTGGCGGAACATGCCGGCATAGGTGCCTTCGGGAGTGCCCCGGGGTCCCATGGAATCCGAAAATAGGGAACCGCCAAGCTGGACTTCGTATCCGCGGCCACGGACCCCGGTGATCACAGATTCAATGGCACGGGTGCTTACCCCTGTTTCAATAAAAATGGCAGGGATATTCCGTTCAATGATCAGTGAGACCATCCGTGTGACGTCCTGGATGCCAAACTCGGTTGCCGTGCTAAGGCCCTGAAGACCACGCACCTCAATTCCATATGCCCGTCCGAAATACTGAAACGCATCATGCGCCGTGATCAGGATTCTTTGTTCTTCAGGTATATCCCGGATTCTCTGCTCCGCATATTCGTGGAGCTCCAGCAACTCTTTCTTGTATTCCGATGCCCTGCGGGCAAAGTCCTCCTCACGTTCCGGGAGAAGCTTCGTGAGCGCACCCCGCACGTCCTCCACTACATACGTCCACAATTCGGCATCAAACCAAATGTGCGGGTCATAAGCTCCGCCAAAATCTGTGGCATCTATCAGTTTTTCGCGGGGAACGGAGCCGGTGACAGCCCGGGACTGATCACCAAGCCGGTCAAGGATCTCGGACAGCCGGCCCTCAAGATAGAGTCCGTTGTATAGAACGATGTCAGACTGTTCCATCCGGTGAAAATCACGCGGTGTTGCCCGATATACATGTGGATCCACACCCGGACCCATTAGACTGATCACCCGAACGTCATCAGCCCCTACATTTTCTACTACGTCGCGGATAAGATTGGTGGTTGTTACAACGAATGGACGTTCATCATTGCCGGAAGGCTCTTCACCACCGCATCCGTGCAGTAGAAAAGCCAGGCAAAAGACGAAGAAAAGAGGACTTGAAGCCAAGGTGATGGGATAACGGAAAACCTGCAATATGGTGTGTTTTGCATGCATATAAATGGGAAAAGTCTGACAAAGAGTTGGGATGCTTGTTTAGGGAGTTTCAGGTTTCCGTGTTCTCACACCAGATAAGCCGGGCTATGGTTTGCGGTACCAGATACTGGCTGCCGTTGACCCTCACCCTGATGCCGGCTGCCTCATTTTTGATCAGTTCGATCTCTTGTCCGGGAGTCAGGTCCAATCGAAAAAGCAGGCTGAGAATGTCCTTGTCCTGTGTCATGACACGGCCGATCACTATTGACTTGGCAGCCTTCAGCGAGGGCAGGGGTACCAGACTGGGTGAGTCCGGTATCTCCAGTTCCGCTGTGGGTATGGGATCGCCGTGCGGGTCATGTGTGGGATGATCCATCAGGTCGGCAATGGCTGCTTCGAATTTTTCACTGATCACATGCTCGAGCCGTTCCGCCTCCTCGTGGATTTCGTCCCAGGAGTAATTCAGGTGCCGGGCCAGGTACAGCTCCAGCAACCGATGGTGGCGCAGTACTTCAAGCGCAATCTTTTCACCCGTTTCCGTCAGCTGGACCCCCTTGTAGGGCTCGTGTTCCACCAGGTTCATGGCGCAAAGCTTCTTGATCATGCCGGTCACCGATGGCGGACGCACATCCAGCTTCCGTGCCAGATCCTGCATGCTGACGGTTTCGTTTAGCTCCCGGAGTTTGAAAATCTCCTTGAGATAATCCTCCTGCGATTCGCTGAGTCGGGGCTTTTTCATGGTTTGTCGGTTTGTCAAAGGGATAACTAAATTTAGCTAAAACTAAAGCGGAATGCAATAAAACCGTGCTTGCACACGGTCTTCAATATGGGCTAAGTGTCTAAAATTATGCTTTGACAAAATAAAAAAGCATAATTATATTAGTCATGACTAAATAATAATGCTTTTATAAGACCACAACTATGTATTTCAAACCATGATCCTGGCAGTAAGAACACATATTCTAAGGGGAATTCTTCTCGTAATACTTCCGATATTATTCGCGGGGGCAGGCGCGGCCACCGCACAGCATACGGTAACAGGAAGAGTAACAGACAAGGATGATAACCCGGTTGTCGGAGCGGCCGTCACGGTTGAAGGCACAACGACGGGTGTTGCGACAGCAACGGATGGCACTTTCCGTCTCGAACTTAGTGAAGGACGGCATACCCTTGTAGTCCGGCATGTCGGATTGCGCACCGAATACCGCCGGATCACCTTGCCTGATATGGCAGGATCCGTTATCGAAATCACCCTGGCAGAGGAGGTGTTGCAATCCGAACAAATACTGATCACGGCATCGCTGCTGCAGAGGATCACAAGGTATCAGCCCGTGCGCTCCTACCACACCGACGAGGTCCAGCAACGAAATACCACATCCATCGGGACTTTGCTGGACGGTGAGCCCGGCGTGGCCATGCGATCCATGGGACCGGCACCGGCCCGCCCGGTAGTACGCGGCATGGACGGAGAGCGTATCCAGGTATTGCAGAACGGAATGAAAATGGGCGACATCTCATCTACGGCCCATGACCATGCCGTTATCCTGGACCCGATGACCGCCGCCCGTGTGGATATCGTTCGCGGTCCCGCCAGCCTCCTTTACGGCTCCAGTGCCCTTGGTGGTCTGGTAAACGTTCATACGGACGACATCGTCCAGACCTGGTCCGGCGGCGTTGGCGGCTACACCGGTCTGGAAGCCCAATCGGCCACACGGGGTATTGCCGGGGCAACGCGCTGGAACTATGGCACGGATGCCATGAATCTCACACTCCGCGGAAGCGCGAGGCAAACCGGTGACATGCGAACGCCGATCGGCGCCATTCCGGATACCGATCTGCGCTCCGTCCACCTCGGAACCGGCCTCTCGTGGAAACGGTCCGGAGGTTTCTCCGGGGCATCCGTCTCCTGGGCAGACCAGTGCTATGGCATTCCGGAAGACCCCGATGACCCGCAGGAAGAGATCAGACTGTCCATGCAGCGGCTTGCCGTTCAGGGATTAAGCAACCACGGGCTGGATCATTCCTTCTGGGAAAGAGCCGAGTTCCGGCTCACGTACAACTACTATCACCACGAAGAGCGGGAGTACGAATATCTTCTGGATGGGACTCTGGACGACGAAGACCTCGAACTCAAAGTGACACAGAATCATGTGCAGGGCGATCTTCTCCTGCAGCATGGACGCGGTTCGGTGCTCCGGGACGGAACCGCTGGTGTAACACTGGAGTACAGGGACAGCCGTGTCGGTGGGGATGAAGCCCTGACCCCGGACGCAAGGGCGCTTACCCTGGCAGGATTTCTGCTGGAAGAGCTGGAGCTTGCACCCGATCTGATGATGCAGGCTGGGCTTCGTATGGAGTGGAACAGGGTTTCTGCAAGGGCAAATGAAGGATTTCCCGACGCGGTGGATCAACGAAGCCGGGGCGTGTGGGCAGCAGCCCTGGGCTTAAACCGGACCCTGGGGTCATCCATGCAACTTGGGATGCAAATTGCCAGGTCGCACAGAACTCCCTCCATGGAAGAGCTGTTTGCAGATGCCGCTCATCTGGCAGCCGGCAGATATGAAACAGGCAATCCTTCCCTGGGAAATGAAATCGGCTACGGCATTGATTTTTTCGCGGACTACACTGGCAGCAATAACCGGATCCATTTAGCGCTTTTTGCAAATCGGATCTCCAATTATATCCGGCTTCAGCCTCTTGGGCTGACGGACCCTGTCCGCGGACTCCCGGTAATGGAATATATCGGATCGGACGCTCTGCTTGCCGGCGGTGAATTCCAGTTCCGGCAACAGGCCGGCAGGGAACTGCAGTTGTATTTCAATGCCGATTATATTCACGCTTCGGAGCTTTCCGCCGGTGAAAATCGGCCCTTGCCCTTCATGCCGCCATTGAGAATGGCAATAGGAATGGAATACGATGCCGGCCGTTGGTGGTCCCGCGCACAGGTGCGGCACACCCTGTCCCAGGAACGAACCGCACCGGACGAGGCGGCAACCGATGCCTATACGCTGACCAACCTTGCCGCCGGTCTGAGACTGGGTAGCAACCACGTTCATACAGCGACACTTTCAGTGGACAACCTTTTCAACGTAACCTGGCGTGACCACCTTTCGCGGATCGAGCAGCGCGACATCCCCATGATGGGGAGAAACGTCCGGCTCTCGTACCGTTTCTACTTCTGAAATGCAGATATTGTCCGCCTGGCCCCAGGCCGGTTCCGGATTCAGATTGGACCATCTGCCGCATCCTTGCCCATATCGGAGGCAGTGTGGAAAACTTTTTGGGTCTTTCCTGCAGGATCGATTGCATCGATTCTGGTAACTGGCTATTATGAAACCAATCGCAATCGGTTCTTCCAGAAAGGAAATGAAAAGGGAATCCCGTGTAAATCGGGAGCTGTACCCGCAACTGTAACATGCCCGATGTGACCGAAACCTGCCTGAGCCACTGTCCCGGCATAACGGGATGGGAAGGCCGTTCGGTCACGGGATGAAGCCAGGAGACCTGCCGACTGTCGAACGCCATCGCTTTCGGGAATAAAAGCAACGGCAGACACCCAAGGCATGAATCATCCCAACAAGTCCCGGTTTTACGGGAGGCGCCTGGCCGCCATATCGCTATTTGCCGTGTGCATACTGTCCTCACCGCTTGCGCACGCCTCTGACCCTGACCTGTCCGAGCCGGTCGACACACTCTATCTTGAGGAGGTGCGTGTCATTGGCACACGCATCCAGGTGCCGGATCATCTCCAGCCGGTATGGATCCAGAACATTGATTCACGGCTGCTGCGGAAACTTCCGTACGAATCGGCAGCCTACCACTTGTCCGGCAACACCTTCTCCATGGTCCGGGATTATGGAGAGGGTAATATGTCGCTGGTTTCACAGCGAGGATTCTCACCCGTCCATACCCGCATTCTATGGGAGGAAATGCCGCTGAACCATCCCATGCTGGGCATGTTCGACCTCTCACTGGTTCCGGCCGGCCTGCTGGACGGCATCTCATCCTCCTCCGGGAACCCGGCGGCCATGAGCGGGTCCGGCGGAATCGGCGGCATGCTTTCGCTGCGGACCCGAACGCATCCGGAACGGCTTTTCCTGACCCAGTCTGTCGGAAGTTACGGTTACATGCAAACGGGGCTGGGGGCTTCGCTGCGAAAGGGCTCATTTGACGGCGGGATCAGGGCATTCCGCCAAGGCGGAAATTTTGATTTTCCGTACAGTGATCCGGATCCAGTCCGGCAGGAAACTCTTGTAAGGGATAACAACCGCAAGGAATCCACCCATGTGCTGGCGCACGGCTCATACCGCCGGAACGATTGGCATTTCAGATCCCTGCTCTGGCTGGATGATACGGCCAACGACCTGCCGGGATCGGTTTTCTTTCCCTCTCCGGCCCGCCAGAACGATCGCTCGGCGCGCATCCTTTTGCAAAGCGGCTACGACGGGTGGGACCGCACCTGGCTCACTGCCACGGCAGGCTGGTATTCTTATGAAATGACCTACAAGGACGCGTTTACCGATCCCTCCGATGCCAGTACGGTGCGAGTGTTCATGATGCAACCCGCCATACGCCATGTCTGGTCCCGGCAGCACGAAAGCCATATTGCCGCGCAATTATCCGCCCAGTCCGTTGATGCCAGCACATATGCGGAGGTAAAACAGCAAAAGAGCCTGTCCGTGCGGTGGAATCATGCCTGGCATGCCGTGCACACCCTGGTTTTGTATCCCTCCGTGGAATGGGAATGGCACTCCCGTTTCGATGATGCCCTTAATCCCGCCCTCGGCCTGACTTTCCATCCGGTGACAAAACATGTGATGCTTCGGGCCATGGCCGGACGAAACACGAACAATCCCGCATATAATGACTTATACTGGCAGCCTTTCGGGAATCCCGATCTGATGCCCGAAACAGTTTACACCTACGAAGCGGGAGCAACGCTGTTAATCGGCGGCGGGGGCGGGGACCGAAGCAGCATCCGGAATATTTCCGGCAACGGCGGGTCTGGCGCCCAGGAACATATGCATTCAGGCAGGTCGGAAAGTGCGCTCACCGCCGGTGTCACGCTTTTCCGCCATGACTTTGAAAACGGAATCCGGTGGATAGCAGGGGAGGACGGCATGTTCGCTCCGGAAAATGTGGAAAAACTCCGCTCTCAGGGTATCGAGTTTTCCATTCGCGCTACCCGGCCGCTGGGGCTGTTCCGGCTGGATGCGCACTATATGCTGACACGAACGGATGCATCCGTCCGGCAGGAACGCTTTCCCGGCGACGGCAGTGTCGGCCGTCAGATGGTGTATGTTCCCGGGTTGATCCACAAGGGAATCCTTCAGGTCGATTTCAGGTCTCTGCTATGGAGCAGACTGACCGTCCGGAACATCGGAGAACGGTTTACCACCATGGACCATTCATCGCCGCTCGACCCCTTGCCTGCATACACGAGAATTGACATTGACAGCGGTTGGGAGCTGCATCTGCGATCGGCAACCCTTCGGGGATCCATCGGAGTCCGGAATCTGACAGATCAAAGTTACGAACCTATTTCAGGCTACCCGGTGGCACCCCGGCACTACCGGGCTTCCCTGACCATGTCACTCCGGTGATCTTCAGCCTGCACATACCGATTTACCGGGCAGTAAAGGCGTCAATATGCGGCGGTTGTTACCCACAAGTTTTCAACATACCATTGAATAGTGACCGTGCGGGCTGGTGTAATTATAAGCTGTTGTTTTCTGTTGAAAAGATGTGGGAAAGTTGACCTTTTTTGTAATGGGTCATGCATTATCTTTGCTATCTCGGAGACCTGAACAGTGGTTTATCCACATGCAAAAAAGAAGCATGAAGAGGTAATTCAGCAACATCAAAACGGGTTTTCGAGCGTAGTACAATTACCTGAAAAATCAGAACATCCGAACCAAACTACATCCGTCCAGGCACTATGAAAATTACACCGCACTTTACCAAAGCGAATCCCGACAAGCCTTACGAGGGAATCCAATTTGAATCCAGAAAATCAGAAATCAGGAATCCCGACGGGTCGTTGGTATTTCTTCTGGAAAATGTGATGGTGCCATCAGGCTGGTCGCAGGTCGCTACGGACATTATTGCACAGAAATATTTCCGCAAGGCAGGGGTGCCGGCCCTGCTGAAGAAAATACGTGAGAAGGGTGTTCCGGAGTGGCTTCAGCGATCGGAGGCGGATACCGCAGCGTTGCAGAAAATGGACCAGGAAGACCGTTACGGTCCGGAGACGGACAGCCGGCAGGTTTTTGACCGCATGGCCGGGGCATGGACGTATTGGGGCTGGAAGCATAACTACTTCAACGCCGAAAAAGATGCCAAAACGTTTTATGGTGAAATGTGCCGCATGCTTGCACTCCAGATGGCTGCGCCAAACAGCCCACAGTGGTTCAACACTGGGCTTCACTGGGCATATGGCATTAACGGGCCGGCCCAGGGACACTATTATGTGGATCCCGCAAACGGAAAAATCCACAAGTCAAAAGATGCTTACACCCGTCCGCAGCCGCATGCCTGCTTTATTCAGAGTGTAAACGACGACCTTGTCAATGATGGCGGTATCATGGACCTCTGGACCAGGGAGGCGCGCCTGTTTAAATACGGATCTGGCACCGGTACCAATTTCTCTGATATACGCGGCGACAACGAAGAGCTTAGTGGCGGTGGTAAATCTTCCGGACTTATGAGCTTCCTCAAAATCGGCGACCGGGCCGCCGGAGCCATCAAGTCGGGAGGCACCACGCGTCGCGCCGCAAAGATGGTCACGCTGGATCTGGACCACCCTGACATCGAAGAGTACATCAACTGGAAAGTCAAGGAAGAGCAGAAAGTGGCCGCCATTGTGACCGGTTCCAGGATCTGTGAAAAGCACCTGCGCACCATTATCCGGTTTTGCCATGAACCTGTCGAAATAGAGGGACGCCAGTACAACGGAAAAATCAGCCGGGATCCCAAAAAGAACAAAAAGCTCCGCACTGCGATCAAAGAGGCACGTCGCGATCAGGTGCCGGCAAATTACATCGAGCGTGTGATCCAGCTTGCCGCACAGGGGTTCAAGGACATCGCTTTCGAAACCTATAATACGGACTGGAACTCCGAGGCCTACAGTACGGTAAGCGGACAGAATTCCAATAACTCCATCCGCATCCCGAATGCCTTCATGCAGTCCCTGGAAACCGGCGGGGATTGGAAACTTTACGGCCGTATCGAATTGCGCGAGGCTGAAAAGGAGGGACGAGAACCCGAGCCGCTCAAGGTCCTCCGGTCCCGCGAACTGTGGGATCAGATTTCCTATGCCGCATGGGCCTGCGCGGATCCCGGCACCCAATATCACGACACCATCAACGAATGGCATACCTGTCCGGAGGATGGGCCCATCAAGGCAAGCAATCCCTGCTCAGAGTACATGTTTCTTGATGACACCGCATGCAATCTTGCATCTATGAACCTCATGAAATTCTACGATGAGGAGCTGCAGCAGTTTCAGGTGGAAGATTACCGCTACGCCACCCGGCTTTGGACCATTGTGCTTGAAATATCGGTACTCATGGCCCAGTTTCCCTCGAGACGGATCGCCGAACTCTCTTACAAATTCCGCACACTTGGTCTTGGATATGCAAACATCGGCTCAATGCTCATGGTCAACGGCATTCCCTACGACAGCAAGGAAGCAATGGCCATCTGCGGCGCGCTCACGTCCATCATGCACATGACATCCTATGCCACCAGTGCTGAAATGGCTTCTGAGATCGGGCCCTTCCCCGGGTATGAAAAAAACCGGGAGCACATGCTTCGCGTCATGCGCAACCACAGACGTGCCGCCTACAACGTTGACGATTCCGAATACGAAGCTCTTACGATCAAACCGGTTGGAATCGACGGCCGCTACTGCCCCGATTATCTGCTCAAGGCAGCACAGCAGGATGCCGACCGGGCACTTGAATTTGGCGAAAAGCATGGTTATCGGAATGCTCAGGTAACGGTTATTGCACCCACCGGTACGATTGGACTGGTTATGGACTGCGACACCACCGGAATAGAGCCTGATTTTGCCCTTGTGAAATTCAAGAAACTCGCCGGAGGCGGTTACTTCAAGATCATCAATCAAAGTGTGCCGCAGGCACTCAGAAAACTGGGCTACAGTAAACAGGAAATCCAGGATATCGTACTGTACGCCAAAGGCAGCGGAACACTGGACGGATGTCCCACCATTACGCACAAAAGTCTCCGTGATGCCGGTTTCACCGATGAAAAGTTACGGGCTTTGGAACAGGCCCTTCCCGGGAGCTTCGACATCAAATTCGCATTTAACCACTGGACGCTCGGTGAGGATTTCTGCAAGGAAGTCCTTGGAATCTCCGATGAACAGCTATCGGACCCCGGCTTCGATATGCTGCGCTTTCTCGGCTTTACCCGCAAGCAGATCGAGCAGGCCAATGACTATGTCTGCGGCACCATGACGATAGAAGGAGCGCCTCATCTTAAAGAAGAACACCTGCCGGTATTTGACTGTGCGAACAGGTGCGGACGCACAGGCACGCGCTATATCAGCGCTGAAGGGCATATCAACATGATGGCCGCCGCACAACCGTTTATCTCCGGCGCCATTTCCAAAACCATCAACCTCCCGAATGAGGCAACGGTTGAGGACATACAGAAAGCCTATCAGCTTTCCTGGGAAAAAATGCTCAAGGCCAATGCTTTGTACCGGGATGGATCCAAGCTGAGCCAGCCCCTCAATTCCATGGCAGATATCATGGACGAGCTTGAGGAAGAGGCCGAAGAAGCCGATTCGCATCCGGAGATGATGCAGGTCCAGGATGAAGTTGTGAAAACAGCCGAAAGGATTATCCACAAGTATGTTACCGGCCGTAAACGCCTGCCGCACCGCAGGGCTGGATATACCCAGAAGTGCAAAATTGGCGGACAATCGGTCTATTTGCGAACCGGTGAGTACCAGAACGGTCAGATTGGCGAAATTTTCATCGATATGCACCGTGAAGGCGCGGCTTTTCGCAGCCTCATGAACTGTTTTGCCATTGCCATCTCACTGGGTCTGCAGCACGGCGTGCCGCTTGAGGAGTATGTGGATGCGTTTGTATTCACAAAATTTGAACCAAGCGGGACCGTGATCGGCAATCCGCATATAAAGATGACCACATCCGTCATAGATTATATCTTCCGTGAACTGGCGGTAACGTATCTGGAACGTGAGGACTTGGCCCATGTGGGTCCGGACGACATCTACAAGCGGTCGCTGCGCCCGGAGGATTTGGAAAATCCGGAAGGCAACATACCGGGCGCCAAAACGACAAGCGATAAAAAGAAAGGCCCGGACATGACCACTCTCGCAGCAGGTCAGGCAAATATTTCTGACAGCACCTCCACTGACGAGAGCTCCGGTGCTGCGGATGCATCCCCCAAAACAGAAAAAGTCTCAGCTGAAAGTGGAGGATCATCCAAAAGAACCGTTGGTCAACACCGCTCGGAACAGATGAACAGGGCCAGGGAGATGGGCTTTACAGGTGATATCTGTCCGGATTGCGGCAGCATGACCATGGTCCGCAACGGAACATGCCTTAAATGCACTACCTGCGGATCAACAACAGGATGTTCCTGACAGGCAAGCGCAACCGTTATTCCAGAAAGAAAAAAAGCCGTATCCGCCAAATGGCAGGTACGGCTTTTTAACAGGTTCTGTAAAAAAATCAGTAAGCAGTTTTTCTCTTGGAGGGCACAACCCTGCGTATGAAAGTCCGGATCAGCTCATGCATGCGATGATACCATCCGCTATGATACTTGTCGAACGAATGAAATTGCTCATAGAGTCGGGTCCGGTTAGTGGATACACTATTCATAACGTATCTCCTTGTCATTTAAATGATTGGGGTTAATAAAATTAGCTGGATGAAATAATATTTTCTTAGCTTAGGCTAAATATACATAAACCGCAGATAATTTACAACATAACGGAAGAATAAAATTGCATGAAGCAAAATTCTTGTATTTAGAAATACTGCTGTCTATGTTTGATCGAACTACTGTAATATGTAATCCCATCCAAAACGCCCATGAACAGATTTCAAATCGAATTCCTGCCGCTTGACCTGCCTCTGAAAAGACGATTTACCATATCCAGGGGGTCAAGGGATGAGGTCAACAACGTACTTGTCAAAATTCATAGTCAGGGCATCACAGGTATCGGGGAAGCGGCACCAAACCACCGGTACAATGAAACCCAGGAATCAGCCATGAATTTCATGGACAGTTTCGGTTCCTACGAAACAGAATATCCCTTCGATGTTTCCCTGCTAGTTGAAAAAATGAAAAAACATAGAGGTGGCGAATTCGCCGCCAAAGCAGGTCTCGAAATGGCGCTATACGACTGGATTGGAAAAAAACTCAATATTCCGCTCTACAAGTTGCTTCAGGCACCGGATCGAACGGGCCCAAGGACAACATATACCTTTGGCATTGACAAACCGGAAGTCATGAAAGAAAAAGTTGAGGAGGCAGAACCATATCCACTTCTTAAGATCAAATTGGGGACGGATTACGACAAGGATATTATTGAGACCATACGAGAACTGACGGACAAGCCCATCCTTGTGGATGCAAATGAAGGGTGGAAGACGGTAGACCAGGCACTTGATATGATCCGATTCCTGGACAGGAGAAATGTGTTTGTCATTGAACAGCCGATGCCGGCCGAATGTACCAGGGAGATGAAAGAGGTTCGGCTAAAGTCAACGATCCCGTTGATGGCCGATGAGAGCATTACAGGCAAGGAGTCGCTTGAGGAACTGTCCAGCCAGTTTCATGGCATCAATATAAAACTG
>SKNL01000177.1 GCA_007120555.1 Balneolales bacterium | reverse complement strand
TAAAGAAAAAGTGGTTGTTTGCAGTAAATTTAGCAATCAGTAGCAAGAGAAAGTGCTGGATCTTAACCAGTTCAACAGGTACAAAATAACCAAAACACACCTTAACCCAATATGAAGGTGATTACTATGAGAATTCAAGAATTCCCAAAAAAAATGTATGCAGGACTTTTTGTTGTCTTGCTAATGTTCGCCGTTTCTTGTGACGGTGTCGTTGACAATCAACAATATGATGTTACATCAAAGAAAGCGGAATCTGGTTTGAGTCTACTATCAAATAATGGCGGGTCGCCACAAATTGGAGACCTTCTCGCTGGTCAGAATTACAAAGTCGGTACGGTATCCGTATCATCAGATGACAACCAGATTTGTGTCACATATGCTCTTGACCAAGATGCTCTGGACGAAGGATGGGGCATTTATGAGACACATCTGGCCATTGCCAAATATTTCGGAGATATTCCGGTTAATAGAGGAGGAAATCCTGTCCCCGGCCAATTCCCATATGGGGATGATGATCTGGATGGCGAAGATGAGTGGTCATTCTGCGTAGATTTCGATGATCTTGAAGTTGTATGTGAAGATGAAGATGAAGTTTATATTGCAGCTCATGCAGTGGTTAAGCGTTTGGTAGCTGGCGAAGAGATAGATGCGGCCATTATTTATGGAATCGGAACTACTACTGCCCAGGGTACCAACAAAGATAATGATGGCAACATCTATGTGATTGACCCATTAATTTACGATTCTGATATCATTTTCAATGATGTCTGGTCCGCAGCAGGTGTGAGCCAAAACTTTTGGTGGTATCCCAACGCTCTCGCCTTCGACGAGGATAATGGCCGGCTGTATTTCAGCCTGGGCCAGAACAGCCTATACTTCTTTGATGTCGAGACTGAGGCGGTCGTCAACGCTGATCCAGATAATAAGTTTAATAACGCAGAAGACGTGCTGGGCGCGACGTTCGCTGGAGGCTCTTACTGGTATGTTCTCAATCAGTCGGATGAACTTATTGAAGTTAAAGTCGATGGTGACGGAATTGTCACGGTTGTAGAGGATCCAATCTCTATGGGCTCCCCGGTTGTGCTGTCCCAGGGTGACATCGTCTTCAAAGACGGTGTGATCTACGGAAGTAGCGGCACCGGTGCCGGAGGCGGCAGCAACTTCAAGGGTTTCTTCTCCTATGACATCGCCGGCGATATCTTCACAGTACTGGAACAAGACGACGACTACAGGGCTTTGCAACTTGCCTGGGGCCTTGATGAACTCGGCAACAAGGTCTTGTATGGCCATCAGGTTGAGGATGGCACGTGGCACACGATCAACCTGGATCCATATGGCGTGACTCAGGTGATGGACGGTGACGAGCCCTTCGTGACGGACCGCCTCGAAGACCTCGCATCAGGCTTTGTCTACGAAATGATCTGGGAAAGTGAAACCGCTTGGGCATTCGGCGAACGCTTCACTGAGCGGGGCAACTGGGCGACATATTTCACTTTCACCCTTTGTGAAGATGAAGAACTAGAAGAAAAAGTAAGCAAGTAGTTTTCTCGCTAACTGAAAGTGAATTTAATCTCTAGAAAAGGAGGCCACATCTTGTGGTCTCCTTTTTTTTGTGTAAGTACCTTCCGTCAGATTTTGTAATATTTTTCACCAACAGAAATTTGCATGTCGGTCAAGATCGGCATACAGGCAAACAATGTCGCTTTATTCTAACTCCACATTGTTTTTTTTTCCATGATGTGCATCAAATCATCATATCCGACTTCTTTACGCATGAATTCATCAAGCATAACTCTTTGTACGTTACTCAGCAAAACCAATTTTTCGCAGTAATCTTTTCAGATAGGCTGCAACTCTGTCTTCCATCACGAAAAAAGAATGAAAGACTGGTCGGTGCATCCTGTTAAACGTCCATGCTTGCCAGAGCGTTGGATCCATCAATACATATTCGGGTTCGAAGGCAGGGTCAAGCAGTTTGTAGTTAAGTAACGCCTTGTTGTATGCTTTTTTAAGGTCAGGTTTGATATCATAGCCAATGACCCTGCAATAGTAGATCCTCATTTCCATCATCGCCAGTTTGAACCTGAAATACTTTTTTTTGTCAGTCGATTTCGACATGGAGTTCTTCAAAACACGGTAAACCGCAAACACTTCATCCATGTACTTAAACCGCGTGTGTTGCGAAAATTCCAGCCATTTGGGCGTGTCACCCATCGGAAAGATCTTCCGATTCTTATCGATGTAACTCAGCAACTCACTGCGATAGAGAACGGTGGCTGTACGCAGCTTGTAATCAAAGTTGATGAGTCCGTAAAATAGCTCTTCCTTGCTTGCCAGTTCTGTCCGGTTGTTCTTTGACTTGTTTACGTGATACTGCCACCCTCCTTCTTCTTGATAGTATTTATGGCAGTCGCTGTGTACCAGACCGTACTCCGGATGATCTTCAAGGAAATCGACCTGTTTCTGCAGTTTTAGTGGATCCGTCCAATAATCATCACCCTCGCATAAAGCTTCATATTTACCAATACGCATTGCATTGAAGGGAGCTCTCAGTCTTTTTTTATCTTCTGGGTTTTTCTGTGAATGACTGTTTTCGGTTTGATAGTACGCCTTGATCAGATTGGGATACTTCTTTTCGTATTCTCGCACGATCTCCGCTGTTCTGTCAGTTGATGCATCATCATGTATAAGCACTCGTACCGGAAAAGTGGTTTTTTGCATTAATATACCTTCTATACATTCACGAATGTAATTTTCGTGCATGTACGTCAAGGTACGGGTATGCACCAATGGCAGAATACCTTCAGGCCACACCTGCTCCGTAATCGGAACCAGCTCCTTAAGTGGGGTGTAATGGTATTGATGTTGTTGTTGAAATTTCATTATTCAGATTTCTTTTCCCAAAAAAGGAGTCCTCTTTTTTCACCATTGTTACCAATTTTTCCAAAGAAAAAACGTATTTCAGAATTATCGTCTCGTTACTCTTTTTGAATTTGTCGGATTATGAAATCAATGGAATCGTCAATAGTATATCTGGGAGACCAGGAAAACTCATTATGAAAAAGGGAACTGTCCATTCCATATTTCATCTGAACTTCCTTCTCCTCAATATTAATTTCTGATGTGTTTCCTCCATTGTATTTTGCAGCAATGGCTACAGTCTGGTTCGCCAAATCCAAAAGACGATACAAATTTCCGGAACCCAGGTTATAAACCGGCTTCCATTTTCCCGTCGGAGATTTGAGCATGGTGACGATGGCATCAACAGCATCCCGGACATCCAGTCGTTGCATCTGTTGCATTCCGCCTATGATGGTAACGGGATCTCCAGCTATGGCTTTTCGGGCTATTTTAGTAAGCAAGTCAACGCCAATACGACC
>SKNL01000192.1 GCA_007120555.1 Balneolales bacterium | reverse complement strand
CTCCGCGGAAGGAATAGATGCTCTGCGAGTCATCGCCCACCACGCAGATGTTCTTGTGTCCCTCAGCCAGAAGTTTGGTCGCCCGGTACTGTGCGTGGTTGGTGTCCTGGTATTCATCGATGAGGATGTAGCGGAAATGTTCCTGGTATTTCCGGAGGATGTCGGGGTGCTGCTCAAACAGCTGGATAGGCTTGATGAGCAGATCGTCGAAATCCATGGCGTTGTTCTTCTTGCAACGCTCCAGGTAGCGCTGGTAGACCTGTGCGGCAATATCGTCCAGTGAGCTCTGGACGAACCGATCCTGGAACATTTCGGGCCCGATCAGCTGATTTTTGGCATTGCTGATTACAAAACGCACGCTCTTGGGTTTCACCTCGCGTGGATTGATGTTCAGTTCCTGCAGGATGGTTTTGATGACCCGGTCGCTGTCGACGGTGTCATAGATGGTGAAGTCGCGGGTAAATCCCAGATGTTCGGCTTCGATCCGCAGGATGCGGGAGAAAATGGAGTGGAAGGTTCCCATCCAGAGCCGGTTGGCCTTTTCACCGATAAGGGCCGCAATACGCTCCTGCATTTCCCGGGCCGCCTTGTTGGTGAAAGTAAGAGCCAGGATCTGATTGGGATATGCCTTTTTCTGGTACAGCAGATTGGCAATGCGGTATGTCAGCACGCGGGTTTTTCCGCTGCCTGCCCCGGCAATGATGAGCAGCGGGCCGTCGGTGTGCAGCACCGCCTCTCGCTGGCGTTCGTTTACGTCCGTGGCAAACGGGGGAATGGATGGTCCTGATTCTGCATCATCATTCTTTAAAACAAATGTGGGCATAACGTACGGGGAAATAACAGCCTGTTTTCAGAAGCGCATGCTTCTTTTTTTTATTTCAAGGGGACCGGTACCTGCCGAAACGGCTATCCTTCGAGATCGGCAAGTATGGTTTTCATCTTTTCCAGGTTAACTTGCGCATCGCTCTGTTTGTTGCGCTCATTCTGCACAACCTGGTCAGGTGCATTATCCAGGAACTTTCTGTTGGACAGTTTTTTTTCAACGGCCGTTAGGAAAGATTCCAGGCGCGATATCTCCTTGCGGACTCTCACTTTTTCTTTCTCGAAGTCGATAAGGCCGGAGAGGGGAACAAACAGCTGATGACCGTTGACCACATCCGAGGCGCTGGCCTTGGGGCGTTCTGCATCCATATCCACTGTAAACGTGTTCATTCTGAGCATTTTGTCAAATACCGCCCGGTGTGCCGAGAGCGTTTCCTGCATTTCTTCCGATGCCGGTTTGATGATGATATCCACATCCAGCTGGTCGGGCACACGCATTTCCGAGCGGATGTTGCGGACCGAGGAGATCAGCTGCTGGATGGTACTGAACAGTCTGGCGGAATCTTCGGAGGAAAGTTCCTTTCTATGATCCGGCCAGCGGCTCACTATCAGTGCATCTGACGGCTCCCTATTTCTAAGCCGTTGCCAAATCTCTTCGGTGATGAAGGGCATGAAAGGATGCAGAAGTGCGAGGAGCGTCTCAAAATGGATGACTGCCCTCCCGGCAACATCGCAGTCCATGGATGTTCCGTATTCGGGTTTGATCAGTTCGAGGTGCCAGTCGCAGAAATCGTCCCAGACCAGGGAGTAGATCTTGAGCAGGGCCTCATTGAGGCGGTATCGGGACAGGTCTTCGTCAACGGCTTCAATGGTCTGCTGGATGCGGCTCATCATCCATTGGTCGTGCAGGGGCAGGGCTGCCGTTTGGTCTTTATCCCATGGCCACGATTTGGCATACGCCGCTTCCGGATCAAGATGCATGTTCAGGAACCGGTACGCATTCCAGAGTTTGTTCGCGAAGTTGCGGCCCATTTCAAACTTGGTGGGATCCAGTTTGATGTCCTGTCCCTGTGCACAAAGGATGATGAGGCAGTAGCGGACAGCATCGGCGCCATACTGGTCGATCATCTCAAGCGGATCGATGCCGTTGTTCAGGCTCTTGCTCATTTTACGGCCCTGCTTGTCTTTGACGATCCCTGTCATGAAGACGTCACGGAAGGGGGCTTTGCCTGTGAAATGAATGCCGCCCATGAGCATCCGGCTTACCCAGAAAAACAGGATATCGTATCCGGATACCAGAACGGAAGTGGGATAGAAATAGTCGAAATCCTTTGTCCTGTCCGGCCAACCCAGTGTGGAGAAAGGCCAGAGCCAGGAAGAGAACCAGGTGTCGAGCACATCGGGATCCTGGACCATGCCTTCCTGCGGCTGGTCTATGCTGACAATGTAGTCGCGGCTGGTATCTATGGAGCCGTCTTCTTTGGTATGGTACCAGACGGGGATTCGGTGTCCCCACCAAAGCTGACGGGAGATGACCCAGTCCCGGATGTTTTCCATCCAACGGAAAAATTCGTTTTCCCAACGCCCGGGATAAAAGGTGAATTCACCGTTCCGGCTGGCCTGCATGGCTTTCCCGGCCAGGGGTTTCATTTTGACGAACCACTGGTCCGAAAGCAGCGGTTCGATGATGGCCTTGCTGCGGCTGGATATGCCGATCTGGTTTACATAGTCTTCGACCTTGACAAGAAGCCCTTCGGATTCCAGGTCATTGACGATGGCTTCCCGGGCATCGAAACGGTCCATGCCGCTGTATCTGCCGGAGGCCTCGTTGAGGGTTCCGTCCTTGTTGATGATATTCAGGGTGGGCAGCGAATGGCGCCTGCCTATCTCGAAGTCATTCTCGTCATGTGCCGGTGTGACTTTGAGCGCCCCGCTGCCGTAATCCATTTTTACATAGTCATCGGCGATTATGGGCACTTTCCGGCCGGTGGTCGGGATCCAGGCATGTCCGCCAACAAGTTTTTTGTAGCGCTCGTCATCGGGGTGCACGCTCACGGCTGTGTCGGCGGGAATGGTCTCCGGGCGGGTCGTGGCAATGGTGATGTGCGTGAGTCCGGACCTGGCAGTGGTCTCCTCATCCAGCGGATAGGAAACGTGCCACATATATCCTTTGCGCTCAACGTGTTCAACCTCTTCATCTGATATTGCTGTCATGTCCACCGGACACCAGTTGACCAGGTAGTATCCTTTGTAGATCAATCCTTCGTCATGCAGGCGGATGAAGGTTTCCTGCACGGCGCGGGAGAGCCCCTCGTCCATGGTGAACCGTTCCCTGCTCCAGTCGCAGCTTACGCCAAGCTTGCTGTACTGGCGGGTGATGATCTCGCCATACTTCTCTTTCCATTCCCACACTTTTTTCACAAATGCCTCGCGGCCGATGTCGTGCCGGTTTTTCTTTTCCTTCTGTTTGAGCTCCCTTTCCACGACATTCTGGGTGGCGATTCCGGCATGATCGGTGCCGGGGAGCCACAGGGCTTCATGGCCCTGCATGCGTTTGAGCCG
>SKNL01000174.1 GCA_007120555.1 Balneolales bacterium | reverse complement strand
CGGAGCGCTGCTTGATGTCAAGGCTGACCACCGGGTTTTCCCGGACCTCCTCAACCGGAATGGGAATCAGGTCGCCATTATCATCCTCAATCCGGTAGGCCGTGAGCCGGGCATAGCTTTCCCTGTCCTTGAAACCATAGATCACATCGGCCACATCCCGGACATAGACCAGGCCCAGAGGTGTCGGGCCGCCATTGCCGCCGCCACCTCCCCCGCCGCCAGCCGGCGGTGCAAAAATGACAAGATCCTCGATTTCATTGGGATGCTGAAACTCTCCTGTGATGCGAAGCAGATAGGACAACCGGTCCACATCCACGTTCCCGCCCGGAATGGTCAGATTTTGTGACTGTATGGCGCCAATAATCTGCTGAAATGAAACATTGTACCCTTTCATGGCACTCAGGTCGACATTGACCTGCACTTCGCGCTCCAGGCCGCCGATCACATCCACCTCGCGCACACCCGGTATGGTCTCAAGCGCATCCTCCAGACGTTCGGCAATCTGAGTCAGCTGCGCCATAGAGAAATCCGCAGCAAGGTTGACGGTCATGATAGGAAAGTCATCAATGCTGAACTCCGTTATGGTTGGTTCCTCGGCATCGGACGGCAGCTCGGACCGGGCCAGGTCAACCTGCTCCCGGACCCGCTGGCTGGCAACGATATTCTCAACGTCCAGATCAAACTCAACGACGATACTGCTGAAGCTTTCAAAAGTGGTGGATCTGATCTGGCTGACACCTTCGATACCCTGCAGTTCCCGCTCGAGTGGCTGCGTCACCAGAGACTCCATGTCCGCCGGTCCGATACCAGGATAGATCGTTGTAATTATGAACAGCGGAATGTCAATGGATGGAGCCGATTCTTTGGGAATCGTAATATAGGAGTAAAGGCCGGCAACAATCAGAATTCCCGTGACTACGAGAATCAGGGTCCTGTTTTTTATGGCTTGTTCTATTACTTTCATGAAACTGGTGGCAATAAGGTGCTCTGAAATAATCTGTTTAGATAACTATGGATGCACTTTCGTCGCTGAAAGAACAGCTGGAGCTATCGCTGGAAACCGGATAATCCGGCATATCACTGATACCGGTCATAGCTCCTGCGGTGCTGGACGCGGACAAAATCACCGTCGCTGACATTGGTCTGGCCGGTGACAACCACTTCATCTCCCGGTTCCAGTCCCTCCTCAATGACAATCATCGCCCCGGAGGCCGGACCCGTTTTCACTCTTCTGGCTTCTGCTTTGTAGAAGTCACCGTCCCGCTTTACCACAAATAGCTGCAATCCGTCTTCATCTCTCACCAGTGCCGTCCTCGGCACTGTCAATACGTCATCCCACACTTTCATGGTGACCGAAAGATTCACCACCATTTCAGGCTTCAAAAGCCCTGTGGTATTGTCCATGACAATTTCCACGGGAAAGGTCCTGGTTTCAGGCACGATCAGGCTTCCGGCATATCGCACGACGCTTTCCAATACTTCTCCACTGTAGGATCTGAGACTCACTGTTACCGGACTCCCCTCGCGGATGTCATTGATATACCGCTCGGGAACGCCCGCATTGATGCGCACACGATCAAGGTTTACCAGCCGCAGTACCGGGATTCCCGGGTTGACCAGCTCACCGGTGTTCACCATGCGGTCTTCAATACGCCCGCTAAAGGGCGCGGATATCCGGGAATCGCTTAACTGCTTTTCAGCTTGTTCGAGCTGTGACCTGGCCTGATCACGCTGGGTCCGGATCTGGTTGAACTGCAGCTGGCTGATGATCGAATCCTGAAGAAGCGGCTCCTGGCGTCTCAGTGCATCTTCGGCAAGCTCATAATTGGCACGGGCCATCTCTAACGACGAACGCACCATGCGGTCATCCAGGCGTACCAGTTCCTGACCCTTGCTCACATGCGTGCCCCGATCCGGCATGGCCTGCACCCGGCCGGAGACCTCTGCCGAGATGATCGCATCCTCCAGCGCCTCTACGGTACCTGTAACCCTCACCTGTTCGGCGAAGGAACGCAATTCCGTCCCGAGTGTTTCTACTACCACCTCCCGCGTCTGCGCATTGTTGTTCCCGTTGCCGTCATTCTGCTCGCATCCCGTCACAGCAACTACCATCAGCAGTGCCGGCACAATCTTCCTCATTGCATTCATAGTGTGTTTCTTCAAGTCAATATTTGGTAAAGTCATCAAAGTTATCCGGAATCACATCCACCCGTTCAGAGACGGTCAAGACTGGTTCCGAGCACGAGCTCAAAACGGCTGACAGCCAGCAGATAATCATGCACGGCTGCCAGATAGGACAAACGGCTCTGATCAAGCAACATGGAAGCCTGCCGTTCTTCCAGATTTGTCCCCACCCCTTCCAGGAGGCGGGTACGGGCAAAATCATAGTTCACCTGCGCCTGTTCGATGTTACGCCGCTGACTCTCGATCCGGCGCTCTGCCGTCCTGAGATTACGCAAGGCCTGGTCTACTTCCACCCGGATGGCATCCGTGAGATATTCATAGCGGAGTTCACTTCTTCTTGTTTCGATACGGCTCTGTTCCAGACGGGCCCTGTTCTGGAACCCTGAAAAGATGCTCCAACTCACGTTGATCCCCACCGCTATGTTGGGATTCCAGTAGGCGTCATGGAAAAAACCGCGGGTTTCACTGGTAAAGCGAAAAGGATTATCCGGGTCGGCAGGATCCCGCATGACGACGGTCCGGTTGTCAGGTACACGGCCTATGTAGTCCAGATTGGCAAAAGCACTTACAACCGGCCTGTACGATGCACGGTTGATACGCTCATTGATGCGGTTGATTTCTATAAAACCCTCAGCCTGCTGAAGGTCGGGGCGAAACTCTTTGGCAATGGATACGGCTTCGTCAAGCGTGATGTCTCCGACCGGCTGCATGGCCGTCATGGCCAGGTCCCCCGCGAGCCGGATGGGGCGGGTAGGGTCAAGATTCAGGATAAGATTAATGCTCTTTTTTGCCAGTTCCGCCTGATTTTCTGCTTCAATAAGCTCGGTTTCCAGGTTAACCAACTCGACCTCGGCACTCAGCTTTTCGTAACGTGATGCCAGTCCCTGCTCAACCGTTCGGGTCACATCGTCTACCGTTCTGCGAAGCCTCTCAACACTGCTTCGGATCACATCGACCTGCTGCCAGGCAAGCAGTGCCGAGAAATAGGCCCGGCGTACTTCGTCAATCACCACCTGGCGCTCCCGGTGAACGGCATCCTCACTGAGCTTTTTGAACTGCTCGGCACCCTGAATAGCGGCAAAGGCCGAACCATTGAACAGGGTCTGTGTAATGCTGAGAGAAAGCACAAACTGGTTGTCGACACTGAAAGGATCGTCTTCCATGAATGGCGGTGTAATGCCGGCCTCCTCATATCCTTCCCTCT
>SKNL01000195.1 GCA_007120555.1 Balneolales bacterium | reverse complement strand
TGGTGTTTTTCGTAGTTTCCATGCCGTATTCGTACTGCAGCCAGTGGATGAATTCATGTCCGCCGATATAGTGACGGTCGAACGGCCAGGTCCGGGCCGGATCCATCAGCATTTGTCCGAGTGACCAGCGGTGGCGGCTGTCGTAGATGGTTTCGAACTGCTGTGTGAAATAGGGGTGGTTGCCGCGGCCGCTCAATCCGTATTGGCGGTGCGACTCATGGAAGACGGCAATGCCCTCGATCATGCCAAGCGGGGCGGCAAGGTGCATGGAGCGGGCGAGATCCGGTGAAAACGGGCGGATCACACCGGCCACCCCGAAGGCCGGGATCACATTCAGGTGCAGGGCGTGGACCAGCTCATGCGGCATGACGGTATTAAGCCAGTTTCCGTCCGATGGGTTCATGCTCTTGCTCTTGATCCGTGGTATTTCGACCTCAATGCGAAAATTCTGGGTGGTGACGTATCCGTTCGAAAGATCGTTCTGACCGTTCAGCACCACCGGCATGCCGGAAAGGGATCCGCCGACCAGCGTTTGCACGATATCGTACTGGTCCTCCATCAGCCAGGCCGAACGCAGGGCGGCCGCTTCCTCTCCTTCCTGGAAAAGTATGCGAAAATGCGGTGTTTCGAGCTGCTGCCAGGCGGGGCGCGTCGGACGGTAGACATTCTCGTAGATCTGGGCCCGTGCCGCATCCACCCCCGAAAGGAGAATCAGCAGAAGCGTTATACCCCACGTCAATCGGTATGTACCCATAGGATGAAGCAAGAAGATTAGCTCACAGAACCCGCCCGTCTGAATCGGTTGTGATCGGGCGGGTTGCCTTGAAAACCGGGGCCATGAAGCTTCTGATCAGTAGTAGATCACATACTGGTACATCAGCCAGAAGAAGCAGAAGCTGCCGACCATCACCATAATATGCCAAATTGCGTGAAAATTAAAATGTTTTGGCGAGGGATTAGGCCATTTGATTCCATAGATGATGGCACCCAGGGTGTATGCGAGTCCGCCCATTAAAAGCCACGCGATGGCGCCGAAGGAGAAAACCTGCCATAATGCGGGAAAAACGATGAGGGCCATCCATCCCATGGTCAGGTAAAGCACCAGGGAGACCCATTTCGGGGCGTTGAACCAGATCAGTTTGAAGATCACGCCCAGTACGGCAACGGCCCAGACGGCGGTGAAAAGCGCCCACCCGACAAATCCATCCAGCACGATCAGGGTGATCGGGGTGTATGTGCCGGCAATCAGCACATAGATCATGATATGGTCAATGCGGCGCAGGATGCGGATCCCTTTTTCGGATACGGGAAGAAGGTGGTAGAGGGTGCTTGCGAGATAGAGCAGGATCATGCTGCTTCCGAAAATCGAGAACGCTACAATATGTGTCGGCTGTCCGTGCAGAGCGGATTTGTGGATGAGCAGTACGAGTCCGAGCACGGAGAGCAGTGCGCCGGCAAGATGCGTGTACGCATTGGCGGGTTCGCGGACCCGGGACAGGATGGATCGCATCGGTTTCATCTTTGTGGAACGCTTTTTAATTCCGGTTTCGTCTGCCCGCGTTTTTCTTCCTCGTAAAATTGACGAAGGCTGTTGCGGGCCATCACCACAAGGATCACCGCAAGTACAAACAGGGTGATCGAGAGCACGCTCAGAAACCAGGAGTCCTGCTGGTACTGGTTCCATGCGAAGATGAGCAGGGAAAGCAGCGTTACGGTGAACATGAATATCATTGGGATGACGGTGAAAACCGGGTTCACTTTTTTCTTTGCCAGCCAGACGGTCCCGGCCAGAAGGGCCAGGGCGGCCAGCAGCTGGTTGGCAGAGCCGAATATGGGCCAGAGCTGTTCGAACTGTCCGGTAAGCAGCAGCATCCCGGATAAAAGCACAGCCAGGAATGTAGCGAAAAAACGGTTTTGCAGGGGCGCGCGGATACGCACGGACGGGATGTCCTCGGCATATTCCTGGATGATAAAACGTGCCAGCCGCGTGCAGGTGTCAAGGGTGGTCAGCGCAAAAGCGGAAACGGTCAGCGCCACGAAAGAGATGGCCACCGAAACAGGAATTCCGATCGAGGAGATGAATCCGCCAAGCCCTTCAGAAAACAAAGTTACGGGTCCCGCTTCTGCCAGCCGGAGGCCGAAATCGGCGCGTGTCATAACGGCAACGGCCATAACGGCGATGACCGCAAGCAGGGTCTCGATCAGCATCCCCCCGAAACCGATCATTTTGACATCTTCTTCTTTGTTGATCTGTTTGGATGTGGTGCCGGATGCCACCAGGGAGTGAAAGCCGGAAATCGCACCGCAGGCGATGGTGACAAAAAGGACCGGGAACAGGAATCCGAGATTTTCCACCTGGAATTGCATGGATGAGGTCATTTCAATGCGCGGGTTGCCGATAATGATTCCAACAATGCCGAAAAGGATCATTCCGTACAGCAGGAAGGAGTTGAGGAAATCCCGGGGCTGCAGCAGTATGGATACCGGTGTTACGGCGGCCATGAAAATGTAGGCGACCAGGATGGCGATCCAGGAACCATACCCGATCTGAATGGGATAGATTTCACCGAGATACACGAAGAAGTAGAGCAGGCCGACCCCGAATATGGTGCTGATCCAGAGCGGGAAGCCCAGGCGGTTGATGACGACGCCGAACACAAGAGCGAGAAGGATGAAAAAGACTGACGCCGACGCGGCAGAGGGGACCGTGATAAAGGTTCGGGCCACGATGTCTATGAAGACCGCAATGACCAGAAGCAACGTGGCGAATGCAAAAATGAGAAAGAGTTTTTTTCCGGAATCGCCGATGTATTGCTGGATGATTTCGCCAATGGACTTGCCCTGGTGACGCAGCGAAGCGGTCATGGACGTGATGTCATGAACGGCACCGAAGAAGATGCCGCCGATGATTATCCAGAGAAGGGCGGGTACCCATCCAAAAGAGACGGCGATGACCGGCCCGACGATGGGACCGGCTCCGGCAATGGACGCAAAATGGTGTCCAAGTACCACAAACCGGTTGCTCGGAACGTAATCCACACCGTCTTCGCGGGTGTGGGCCGGGGTGATGTTGCTGTTGCTCACCCCCAGTTTTCGGGTGATGAACGACCCGTAGAACCGGTAGGCACTCAGCAGAATGGCGATGGTTCCTGCAAGGATGGCCAGTACAGACATGGTGACTCAGCAAGTGGTGGTTTGACAATCACCATAAGTACAAGAATTTGCCAAGTTAATCAAGGAGAAAAAGGCGCAGGAAGGGGGGACAAGGAGGGGCCTCCGCATGAACACGAAACCCTTGCCAAGCATACATGTGAAACATCGGCCGTGACTCTAATCGATGAACGGATCAAAGATATCCGGTCCGGCCATGACCACGCCGAGCGGCTGCAGCCAGTGTTTGATTTCAATGGTGTTCTGATGCGTATTGAGAACATCGGTGAGGCGGCGGTAGACATGAGGGGATTCATCCAGTCCCCCGCCACGCAGCTTGACCCCCTTTTTCTTAATCCATTCCTTCATCATCTTCGGGGTCACCTCACCGGCCCGGACCTGCTTGCGCTTTTTCCCCCGGCCGCGGTATTTGCCGGCGGCTTTGGTCCGTGACATGACACGTCCCGCCCCGTGAATGGTTGAATAGAGCGCCCTTTTGCTCTCGGAACTGTCAACCCCTTCCAGAATCACCGAGGGATCGCCCATGCTTCCACCAACAAAACTGAGCTGGCCCGGGAATGCAGGGGTCGCGCCTTTGCGGATGACCAGGTAGTCGCGCAAAGTGGCTTTGCGCGACGTGTTTTTGCCGCCATTCTTTCCCTTTGTTCGCTCCTCTGCGGCATTATCTGCCAAATCCTGTTTCAGCGATCCGGGATCCGGATGCTGCTCTTTCCAGGCATAGTTGTGATGATTGTGGACGCGTTCAACGATTTCGGCACCGGCCAGCTTTGCCGTATACTCGCACACCCATTCGCGTCCGGCCCACGCATAGGCGCCGCAGAGCCGCATGGCTTGGTAATATCGCTCGCCGAGGTCGCTGTCGACATCCAGAAGCACCTCTTTTTCCACGGCGCGCACATTCCAGGGCCGGTCCTGCGACAGGTTGATGAATCCGGTTGCTGTTTTGTGTCCCAGCCCCCGGCTTCCGAAATGGACGCCCACCCAGATGCGATCCTGTTCATCGGCAAAAATGTCCACGTAGTGGTTTCCGGCACCCACGGTACCCAGCTGGTCGCGGCCCAGTTTCTTCAGTTCGGCCCGCAGGGAGGCCGGTTCGTATGCGTCCCAGTCGTCGCTGTCGAAAATGGGATGATCGCGGGGGGCCTCCGGGTTGGTCTGTCCGATACCGAAGGAGATGTATTTTTCGATGCGGTCAAGCAGGAGGTCCAGATTCAGGTCTTTTTTCTGCATATCCAGCCGGACAGCCAGGTTGCCGCATCCGATATCAAATCCGACACCCACGGGGGACACCTTGTTGCGATAGGCCGCAACCCCTCCGATGGGCATGACATAGCCCAGATGTCCGTCCGCCATCAGGGCACCATATTCTGCCCTGCTCATGACATCCAGAAATTGCCGGATGGTCTGCTCATCGTGATCTCCGTAAACGGGGTACCCTTCTATCTTTTGAAACATGGCGGTGTTTTTTTGGGCGTGATTGTGTGATCGCTTTCAGCCTGATTCCGGTTTTCCTATGACAGGCTTCTTTAGTATAATGGAAGCTTCGTACGGTGTGATGGATGACGGTTGCGCTTTCGGGGTCGGCGACACCATCATCCGGCGCGTCCTTCAGCACCATGGCAATTCCAATTTATTCCATCTGATTTACTCCATCTCTTATGAATAACGCATTTTACGGCTCATGCATTTCCAGGATATTGTACAACAGCTCCCCTTTATTCTCACTTTTGCTGCTTGTCACAATCCTGGCAGGTTCACCCCTGTCCGCCCTTGGGACTGATCCGGGATCCACCGCGGGATCCACTCCGGAATCCACCGCGGAATCCACTCCGGAATCCACACGAGAATCCGTAATATCCGGGGATCTCTGGCCACTTCTTTTGCCGGACGGAACGGCGCTGCCGCGGCCCGAATCGTTCCGGGGCGATATCACCTCCCCGGTGGAGGTGCTTGGCTTTGAGCCGGGCGAGTGGCACGTCCGGCACGACCAGATCGTGGCCTACATGTACCGTCTGGCCAGGGAGTCGGACCGCGTCCAGATACAGGAATACGGACGGACATGGCAGCGCCGTCCGCTGCTTCTGCTTACGATTTCACACCCGGACAATCTTGCCTCCATCGATTCCCTCCGGACAGATCATCTGGCCCTGAGCGATCCGTCGCAGTCGATGGATCTCGACCTGAGCCAAATGCCGGTCGTAACCTGGCTGGGTTATTCGGTTCACGGAAACGAGTCCAGCGGGGCCAATGCCGCCGTGCTCGTTGCCTATTATCTTGCGGCGGCCGAAGGGGAGGATATCGGACAGCTGCTGCGGGAGTCCGTCGTGCTGCTGGACCCGACCTACAACCCGGACGGGCTCGACCGGTTTGCGACATGGGTGAACAACAACCGCTCATTCACGCCTTCCGCCGACCCCTTCCATCGCGAACACCGCCAGCCCTGGCCCGGGTCCAGGACCAACCACTACTGGTTCGACCTGAACCGGGACTGGATGCCGGTCCAGCACCCGGAAAGCCGAAGCCGGGTACGCACATTCCATTCCTGGAAGCCCAATGTGCTGACCGACCACCATGAAATGGGGCCGCAGTCAACCTATTTTTTCCAGCCGGGAGTCCCCTCACGCGACAATCCGCTTACGCCCCCGCGCACGTTCGAACTGACCGCCAAACTGGCGGAATACCACGCGGAATATCTGGATGAAGTGGATCAGCTTTACTGGACCAGTGAATTTTTTGACGATTTCTTTATTGGAAAAGGTTCCACCTATCCGGATCTGCAGGGCACGGTTGGCATTCTGTTTGAACAAGCCAGCTCCCGCGGACACCTGCATGAAAGCAGGCACGGAGACGTCGCCTTTCCGGTGACCATCCGCAATCAGTTCCTGACCTCGCTGTCGACGCTGTATGGTGCCAGGGACATTCGCCTTGAACTCCTCGAACACATGAGGGAATCCGCTTCAAGCGCTCTGGAGGACGCCCGGGGCAATCCGGTGAAAGCGTGGGTTTTCGGGGATCCGTTCGACCGGGCACGCAATGCCCACCTGCTGGACCTGCTCTCGCATCATGATATTCGCATCCATGAACTGGAGGGTTCTCTTTCCGCGGACGGCTACCGTTTCGAGAGCGGCAATGCATGGATCATACCCGCCGGGCAGCCGCAATACCGCCTGATCCGCAGCTTGTTTGAGACCCGCAAGGAATTCGGGGACAGCGTGTTCTATGACATTTCCACATGGACCCTTCCCCTGGCATTCGATATACCCTATGCGGAACTGGACCGCCGGAGTTACAGTGAAAACCTGCTGGGTCCACCCGTCGCCGACACACCTTTACCCGAAGGCCGGTTCCGGTCCGGCCCGGACCCGAAGGCATCTACTGACACCCCGTCGGCAAGCACCCCTTCTGCAAAAACGCCGCCTGCAAATCAGCCCCATCCATACGCCTATCTGTTCGAATGGCACGGGTACTATGCGCCGCGTGCAGCATACCGTCTGATGGATACCGGCGTGCGTATCAAGGTCGCAACGCAGCCTTTCCGGGCGGTAACAGCGGAAGGGCCGCATGATTTCGACTATGGTACCATCCTTGTAAGTGCCGGCATTCAGGACCGGGTGGATGCGGATGCGCTCCGGGAGCTGATGATGGAGGTGGCAAAGGAGGACGGGCTGGATGTGCACATGGCAAACACCGGCCTGACGGCCCGCGGAATGGACTTGGGAAGTCCGTCTTTTCAGATGGTTGAAAAACCCAGTGTCATGGTCGTCACGGGTGACGGAGTCAACATGTATGAAGCAGGCGAAGTGTGGCATCTTCTGGACCAGCGATACCGGATGCCGGTTACCATGGCCGATGTCAGATACCTGAACAGTATCGACCTGGACAGGTACAATACCGTGGTCATGGTACACGGCAATTATCAGCGGCTTCCCGGCGCTTTCCGGGACCGGCTGAAGCAGTGGGTCGAAGCAGGCAACACCCTGATGCTGCAAAAAGGCGCTGTTTCCTGGATGGACGGCCTTGACTGGCTGGACTTTGAAATACAAAAACCAGAATACTCCCATTCCGAAAATAAGGAGCTCCGGTACCGGGACCTGGCATCCTTGCGTGGTTCGCGAGTCATTGGCGGGGTAATCATGGAAGCTGAGCTGGACCGGACCCATCCGCTCGGTTATGGCTTCAAGCGCGACACATTACCGGTTTTCAGGAACAGCACCCTGTTCCTTGAGCATCCGGAAAACCGATTTGCGGTACCGGTGCGATATACCAAAGAGCCGTTGCTGAGCGGATTCGTATCCACCGAAAACCTGGAATGGCTGCCGGAGCGCCCGGTTTACCTGATAGGGCGCATGGGCTCGGGACGGGTAATCATGACAACGGACAATCCGAATTTCCGCGCCTTCTGGTTCGGCACGAACCGGCTGTTTGCCAACGGCCTGTTTTTCGGACGCATCATCCACCAGGACGCCACTGTCCGCTGACGAAGCTCGCTGCTGTCCGTTGAAGCAGGTTGCTGCTGTCGGTTTATGAGCGGGAATGCGCCTGGCGGGCCCTGCTTAGAGTCCGGCCTGTTTTTTCAGTTCGTCGACGTAATCCAGTTTTTCCCAGGGGAATTCTTCCCGGCCAAAATGGCCATATGCGGCCGTATTGCGGAAGATGGGCTTACGCAGATCAAAACGGCGGATAATTCCGTCCGGAGTGCAGTCGAAATTTTCATGGATCAGTTCAACCAGCTTTTCATCACTTGTTTTTCCGGTTCCGAAGGTTTTGACATTGATGGAAACCGGTTCGGGAATGCCAATGGCATAGGCGAGCTGGATCAGGCACTCATCCGCAATGCCTGCCGCCACAATGTTTTTGGCGATGTGCCGGGCGGCGTATGCTGCACTCCGGTCGACTTTGGAGGCGTCCTTGCCGGAAAAGGCACCGCCGCCATGAGCGCCGCGGCCTCCGTACGTATCCACAATGATCTTGCGGCCGGTCAGGCCGGTATCGCCGTGCGGTCCGCCGATAACGAATTTTCCGGTTGGATTGACGTGCAGGATGGTTTTGTCATCCATCAGTTCTTTGGGGATGACGCGGGGCAGGAGGTGCTTCTGGACATCCTCCCGGATTTTGTCCTGTTCCACATCCTCGTCGTGCTGGGTGGAGATAACGATGGTGTGAACCCGAAGGGGATTGTCTTTTTCATCGTATTCTACGGTTACCTGGCTTTTGCTGTCCGGCCGCAGATAAGGCATTTCGCCGGTGTTCTTGCGGATATTGGCCAGTTCGCGCACCAGGTCGTGGGCGAATTGCAGCGCCATCGGCATGAAGGTCGGGGTTTCACGCGTGGCATAGCCGAACATCATGCCCTGGTCGCCGGCACCCAGCCGGTCCACGCCCATGGCGATATCCGCACTTTGCTGGTGGATAGTGACCATGACGCCGCACGAATCGGCATCAAAACGGTATCCGGGCTTCGTGTAACCGATTTCGCGGATCACTGTGCGGGCAACCTCCTGGACGTCAACATAGGCCTCGGTGGTCACCTCACCGGAGACGACGACAAGGCCGGTTGTGACAAGTGTTTCGACGGCAACGCGCGAATTGGGATCCTGGGCAAGCATGGCATCCAGGATGGCATCGGAAATCTGGTCGGACACTTTGTCCGGGTGTCCCTCGGAAACAGATTCGGAAGTAAAGAGATATTTCATTGCAATTAGGTGTTGGAGCAGGGTCGGTTAACAGTATTTTGTAGCTGGCAAATATACAAAAAAAAGCGGAAGCATCACTTGCCGGTGGAAAACAGATTGTTTCCGGCCGGACCTTTGCCGGGAAGGGGAATGCCGAGGTATTCAAAGGCTTTCTGCGTGGTCACGCGGCCCTTGGGTGTTCTCTGCAGGAAGCCTTCCTGGATCAGGAAGGGCTCGTACACCTCCTCAATGGTTCCCTTGTCCTCGCCGACAGCCACGGCCAGCGTTCCCAGGCCTACGGGACCGCCGCGGTAGTTTTCGATGATGCTGTTCAGGATGCGGATATCCATCTCATCGAGTCCGCGCGGGTCGACGTCCAGGGCATTGAGTGCCTTGTCGGCGATCTGTTCATCTATCTCGGTCCTTTCTTCAACTTCCGCGAAATCACGGGTACGGCGCAGTAGGCGATTAACGATACGCGGGGTGCCGCGGCTTCGGCGGGCCAGCTCATAGGCGCCTTTTTCGGTGATTCGGAGCCCGAGAATTCCGGCGGATCGGACGGCAATGTGCTGCAGCAGCTCCACGCCGTAATAATCGAGCCGCAGATCGATTCCGAAGCGGGCCCTCAGCGGCGACGTGAGCAACCCTTTGCGGGTGGTGGCGCCGATCAGGGTGAACGGCATCAGATCGATTTGCACGCTGCGGGCGCTCGGACCGGAGTCAATGACGATATCCAGCTTGAAATCTTCCATGGCCGAATAGAGATACTCCTCCACAATCGGGTTCAGCCGGTGGATTTCATCGATGAAGAGCACATCCCCTCTCTCCAGATTGGTGAGCATGCCGGCCAGGTCACCCGGTTTTTCCAGGACGGGGCCCGTAGTTGGCTTGATCTGCACCCCCATTTCATGTGCAATGATGTAGGCCAGGGTTGTTTTGCCAAGTCCCGGGGGACCGGAAAGGATCACGTGATCCAGAGCATCGCCCCGCTTGCGGGCGGCCTTTATGAACACCTCCAGGTTGGAGATGATTTTGTGCTGGCCTATAAATTCCTGCAACCGGGAGGGCCGGATGTGTTGTTCGAACCCGGGATCCTGATCGGATGCATTCAAAAGGGGATTTGCCACAATTTCGGTGATATTGCTGGTGATGGGTAATGCAGACGAGACAAAATACACAGCGGAGGGGTACAATTGCCAAAAAACGTTTGACATTGCCGTCCGGGAAGTCCATTATTGGCTGCATTATTCGGAAAAGGATGGCAACTCAACAGGGGCTGTGTCCGGGGGCCGAAAAAACCTCCGTAATTTTTATGATTCGGATACAATGAGTACTGATACAATGAGCAAGAAGGAACAAAAGGAGGAAGCAAGCATAGCGGGCAGCAGCGAGGGCAGGAAACCGGACCCGGATCTGTTTCACAATCACGAACTGAGCCTGCTGCAGTTCAATGCCAGGGTGTTGGATGAGGCGCTTGATGAGCGCAACCCGCTCCTGGAACGCGTGAAATTTATCGGAATCGTATGCAGCAACCTGGATGAGTTCTACCAGAAACGGATTGGCGGCCTGAAAAGGCAGGTAGAGGCCGGGGTGTACAAGCTTTCCGTGGATGGCCTCACCCCGAAAAAACAACTCAAGATAATCCGAAAAGAGATACGAAAGATGGATAAAACCATCATAAAATGCCTTTTCGGAGAACTGGTTCCGCAGCTTGCAGGCCAGGGGATATCTTTTCGGCGCTACCACGAACTGGAAGAAAAGCAAAAACAGTCGGTTGACAAGCACTACTTTGAGCAGATATATCCGCTGCTCACTCCCCTTGCGATCGATCACTCACACCCGTTTCCATTCATTTCCAATAAAAGCCTGTCGCTGGCGGTAGAGCTGCAGAACCCGGCCACGGGCGGCACTCTTTTTGCCCGTCTCAAAATCCCATCAAACCTGAAGCGTTGGATGCCGGTACCGGATCAGAAGGGCAAACGTTCACTGATCCTGATCGAGGATGTGATACGGAACCATTTGGACCATGTTTTTTCTGGTGCCCGGGTTCTGTCATCTCACGTGTTCCGGGTGACCCGAAATGCCGACATCAGCCGAAACGAGGAAGAGGCGGACGATCTTCTGGAAATGATCGAGGAAGAGCTTCGGGAACGCCGTTTTGCCGAAATCGTGCGGGTGGAAATGGAGAGTGACATGCCGGACCATATCAGGTCCATGATTCTGAAACACCTGGACCTTTCAGAGAAAGATGTCTATGAGACAGACCAGCCCATCGGGATGGCTGATGCCATGGAACTGTACGGATTGGAAGGATTTCCCGAATTACGATATGACAAATGGGTGCCGGTCCCGCACCCTGCGTTCCGCCATGAGGGTGATGACAATCCAGAGTCCGTTTTTGATATCATTAAAAAAGGGGACATCCTGGTGCACCATCCCTATCACAGCTTTTCCACCTCTGTGGAGCGCTTTGTCAGGGAAGCGGCGGATGACCCTGACGTGATGGCAATCAAGCAGACCATCTACCGGACTTCCGACGATTCTCCGCACCTCCATGCGCTGATCCGTGCGGCGGAACGTGGCAAGCAGGTTGCGATACTGGTAGAGCTGTACGATGCCGCCCGGAACGGGGTGAAAATCGACCTGATCGTCCGCGGTATCTGCCGGCTTCGTGCCGGAGTGAAAGGGACAAGGGGTAACATTGCCGTTAACTCCGTAATAGGCCGGTATCTGGAACACTCCAGGATCTATTATTTTCATCATGGCGGGGAAAACCTGTGCTACATAGGTTCTGCCGACTGGATGCGCAGAAACCTGGATAAGAGGGTGGAGGTGCTGGTACCCGTCGACACCGCCCCGATTAGATCTTATCTGATGTTTGTTCTGGAAACCTACCTCAATGATAATTCACAAAGATGGGCGCTTCAACCGGACGGAGACTACAAAAGATGCTATCCGAAGAACGGGGAGCCCGGCAAGGGAGCACACCGAATGTTCATGGAGCATACTGCTGCGATGGGGGATCCCGTACCGGCAGGGTTTGAAACCCCCGGGGCTTCCATCTAGTCCCGGTTCTCCAATACGTAGCGGATCTTTCGCAACAGTTCAATGATCTCGTCCCGATAGTACCCGGGAAGCTCCAGCGCGCTGTTTCCGGCACTCCAGGCCTGCTCCAGGTTGCCGGCCGCGACATAACTGTTTGCCTTGAACCAGTAGCAGGATTCCCTGCGGGCGGTGTGACCCAGCATTCCACAGTCGACACGGCTAAAGTGTTCCGACGAGGCCAGGTACTCGCCAGAGTTGAAAAGCAGGATTGCAAGATTATACTGAACCCAGTTGTAGCCGGGATCAACGAACCCTGCAAGTTGCTCGTATTCCGAAATGGCGCTGCTCAAATCACCGGAAACTGAAAGCAGATAGGCCCGGTACAGTCCCTGCTCAAGCTCGGACATGTTGTCGGTCGAAGAGCGGGATATAT
>SKNL01000064.1 GCA_007120555.1 Balneolales bacterium | reverse complement strand
GTTGTCTCGTCATACGCGTGCGGGCTGGTTGGCCGGTCACGTTGTAATAGTTGTATACGACGTAATAGTTCGGACCGTATCCGAATGGACCGTGCCAGCCGTAAGCCGGATAGCGATGCCAACGGTAGGCAGAGTGCCAGCGGTAAGGGCTGTGCCAGGAGTGCCAGTAGGAAGCATGCCATGGGTGGTACATGTACGGATCCCACGGTGAATGCCATCCCCAGGAACCATAATGAATGCCAAAACTCCAGTGGGCATGGCTGCCAAACCCCCACGATGTGCTGAAGTGATGCCGCGGGTAGCGGTGGCTGTAATGGTAGCGTGATGACCAGCGGTAGCGGTCAATGTCCCTGAAGTATAATCCGGCATCTTGCAAACCGTCCTCATAGCCCAGGTCGTAAATATCCTGATCGCTTACGGGCTGTGTCTGCTCTGCAGCATGGCGGTCCGAGACCGTCCTTGCCGGACGCTCTTCTATGACTCTGACCTGTGTATAGCAGCCAGTGAAAATGAAGGCGGCTATCAGCAAAGTGGATATGTTTTTCAAGTGTGCCATAATGTTCTCCTTGGTTGCTGCTGCCAGTGGTACTTCTGTGATATTAAATCTGCGGTTCACTCAGTTCGTTCCAGTATAAAACGGTCAGGCTTGATTCTTTCTTGCGTGACGCTATCTGTTATTTATTACACAACAAAGATGCTTTACACCTAATGCCAAGATAGAATTTTATACCAGAATTCCTTGTCTTTCTACATATTTTTACGCTTCAACGAAGAAAAAGTTCGGGATTGTACTGCCGGGAGTTCTCCTGAAGTCAGGGGTTTTCACTCATCCTGCTGTCTCTTAATGACATGCTTGATCCGATTTGTTAATTGTTACCTGCGAGATGAAATTGTAAAACGGATCGCCTTTGTTATCCCAGGTACACGCGCAAAGCCAGGCTTCTGTTGTGATGGCGCAATTTTCTCAGGGCTTTTTCCTTGATCTGACGAACACGTTCACGCGTAAGATCAAAGCGTTCCCCTATTTCCTCCAGTGTCAGTGAGTGCTCCCGGCCAATCCCGAAATAGAGCCTGATCACCTCGGCCTCTCTCTTGGTAAGCTTGGAAAGCGCCCGTTCAATCTCGACTTTCAGTGATTCACCCATCAGGTCGTTATCGGGATCGGGTGTCTCCTCATTTTCCAGCACATCCAGCAAGCGGTTGTCTTCACCTTGTGCAAACGGAGCATCCACGGAAAGATGACGGCCCGAGATCTTGAGGGTGTCGGAAACTTCGGATACCGTCATTTCCAGGCTTTCGGCAAGTTCGGCGGCGGACGGTATACGCTCATATTCCTGTTCGAGTTTGGAAAGCTCCTTGCCGATCTTGTTGAGAGCCCCCACCCTGTTGAGCGGAAGCCGTACGATACGGCTTTGCTCGGCAAGAGCCTGAAGGATCGACTGCCGGATCCACCAGACGGCATAGGAGATGAACTTGAAACCACGGGTCTCATCAAATCGTTTAGCGGCCTTGATCAGTCCAAGATTGCCTTCGTTGATCAGGTCGCCGAGGGACAAACCCTGATTCTGATACTGTTTGGCAACTGACACCACAAAGCGCAGATTTGCCTTTGTCAGCTTTTCAAGGGCGTCCTGATCCCCTGCCTGGATCCTTTTGGCAAGTTCCACTTCTTCATCAGGGGTGATAAGACTGACTTTCCCAATTTCCTGGAGGTATCTGTCAAGAGATTGTGATTCTCTTGTTGAGATTCCGCTTGGACTCGGATTTTTTGGTTCTTTTTTCTTCTTGGCCACTGGAAGTACGTTGGTTTGATTTGTGTTCAGACTGCAGGCAACCGCTTGAACCGGTCACACAATATACAATCTTTCAGATAGGATTTCCCAAACAGCCTGCCACCTGCAGGGTACATGGTTCTGTTTAGAGGAAAAACGATGCAAATTTACGGATGTTATACGTCAAATGTGCGTATTTATTTCTTTCCCGAGAAACGATTCACCGGGGAACGGGGTGTCAACCCCGAAAAAGTTACATACCGAAACGGCAATATCCGTGAAGCTGCTGCGGGTGGGGAGTTCTTCACCAGCCGCGATTGCTGTGGGATAGACCAGCAGCGGCGTGAATTCACGGGAATGGTCGGTGCTCGGCATGGTAGGGTCATTGCCATGATCACCGGTAATTATGAGCAGATCGTCCGGCTGCAGCCGTTCAAGAAGTCCGGGAATGGCCTGGTCTATTTCTTCGAGCGCCCCGGCAAATCCTTCGGTATCATTTCGGTGCCCGTAGTTCTGATCGGTTTCGATAAGATTGGCGAAAACAAAGCCAGACCTGATTTCATCCATCAGGCCCAACAGTTTTTCGATGCCTTCCTTATTGCTTTTGGTACGCAGGCTGCGGTCAAACCCCTCTTCGTCAAACAGGTCGATGACTTTTCCAACCGATATGGTTGTGATACCCTGCTCCTGCAGGTAACCGGGGAGAAACGGCCTGGGTGGCTTCAGGGAGTAATCATGCCTCTGGTCAGACAGCCGTCGATACGAACCCGGCTTGCCATCAAAAGGCCTCGCAATTACACGTCCAACCGCATGTTCTCCGGTCATCACCCTGGTGCGGGCAATTTCACACCACTTGTACAGGGTATCAAGCGGCACGGTGTTCACGTCGCACGCTACCTGAAACACGCTGTCGGCCGAGGTATAGACGATTGGCAGTCCTGTCTGCTGGTGCTCCTTGCCGAACTCTTCGATGACGGCTGTGCCGGATGCGGGCTTGTTCGCCAGCACGCTGCTTACTCCGGTCAGCCGGCAGTACGTTTCGATGACCTCATCAGGAAAACCATCAGGATAGGTCGGGAAAGCCTGGTCCATCCGCAATCCGGCGATTTCCCAGTGGCCTGTTGTGGAATCCTTTCCCGGAGACAGTTCCCGCATCTTGCCGAAAGCGGCGAGCGGTTCACGGACCGGGGGGACGGTGTCGAGCGGGATGATATTGCCCAAGCCCATGCGTCCCAGTTCCGGCAGGCGGCATCGTGTCTCAGCGACCACGTGTCCCAACGTGTTGCTTCCCTCGTCCCCGTACTGATGCGCATCTTCCTGCGCACCCACCCCGAGTCCATCGATGATGATCAGGTAGCAAACGGCCATGTCATACCTCCACGATAAATTTCTGCTGTTTCAGTGCCTCATTCATTGCCTTTTTTACTTTCTGAAGCAATTCATCGGGTTCCGTTTCCCCGTTGACTCTGGCCACACCCGTATTCAGCAGCACGTGCTCCCTGCTTCTTGGGGACAATGCAACCGGTTCCCGGAACGCTTCCCTTATGCGGCCTGTCCAGGAGAGAAACGCCGATTCATCCGTGGATTGCAGGAGAAAGGTGTAAATATAATCGCTGTAAGCACCGATGATCCCAGGTATGCCATATTGTTGCGGACGGATCCCGTTCAGGACCTGCTTCTGCAGCCTGGTAAGGTCTTCCAGCCTGTACCGTGTGCGCAGGTCGTTGATATTGCCGATAGTGATCATACCTACCCATGTCGCCATTGCCGATTCCCTTCGCTGTTTCCCGCCGGTAAGCCGTTCCAGGGCACCGGCAAAAAGATCCCTGGTATAGCAGGAGATGCGGGTGGCAAAAAGATTCTCATAGACATCAAGATCAGGAAGCATGGCTTCCAGCTTCAGACCGGCCATGAGGCAGAGGTTGCCGATTTTGTGCTTGATGGCATCGCTGAAAAGAAACGGGTTCTCGCTGTAGACCAGCAGGAGCAGCTGTCGTCGCTGCCGGTGCATTACAGGGACAGCCAGCGACGAACCGTAGCACAGCGGTTCCGCCGATGAGATCCGTTTCGGATTGGCATTGAAATGCGGTGAAAAGAACGGTTCCCCATCAGAGAGCGCCTGCGCGGCAATAGAGCCTTCTTCAAGTTCCAGGCCCAACGGCGGGGGAAACCGGGCATCGCGGGAATTGCATACCGTGTGCCATGCGTCCAGGCCCCTTGCAAGCAGGACCACCCCGCCGGTATCACCGACAAATTGCTGCAGTTGATCTACCAGCACGGTTGCCAGTTGCAGGGGCTGATCTGCCTTGATGAGGTTGCGCACGATCTGGTCGTAATCCATCCACTCCGTCTGCTTCTCCGCAAGGTCCGTGATATCCTGGTAGGATTGCAGCATACGCCCCAAAACCTTCTGGTATGCAGCAATTATTTTTTCATCTCCTGCCGAAAGATCCGGCTTCCGGGTTGTTTCCACCGCCGTGATGGCCACCGTTTCGGCATGGAAGACAAGCGGAACGAGGTAGATATAGCTGATGGGCGCGATACCGGAGTAGTGGGTGAGCTCTGCCGGCTTGAAATGGATGTTCTTTTCCAGCCTGATAATCGATTTTATGGCGCTGTAGTTGTGCAGAAAATGGTTGCGGCGGCTGACGCGATCCTGAAATACCACGTCCCTGCGGCTGGTCGCATAACTGGCCAGCACAAATTGGTCCCGACTGGCATTCACCCAGTGCATCGAAACGGTCTCAGCCTCCAGCGACGTCCGGAGCAGCAACAACGTATCCCGGACAAGCTTCCTGAAATTCAGCAGATTGTCTTTTTCCTTTTCATCAACGGGGGACAGATGCTTTCGGTTCATAGTCCTTTACACTTCTTTATTATGGTCTATTTCCGGTAAAAGCGCCTCTGCTTCGCCGATAAGGGATGCAATGGCCTGGAGTCCCCGGTTCCAGAATGTCTCTTCCGAGATATCCACCCCCAGATCAGCCATCAGGTTCGCGGGCCAGTCGGAGCCACCCTTTTCCAGCATGGCCAGATAGGCATCGTTGAATCCGTCGCCGGAATTGAGATACTGCTGGTACAATGCCAATACCAGCAGTTCCCCGAAAGCGTAGGCGTACACATACCCCGGCGTATGCACAAAATGGGGGATGTAACTCCACCAGATCCGGTAATTGTCGGTCAGGGTCACCGAATCGCCGTAGACCGGAACCTGTGTCTCCATCCAGAGTTCGGAAAAACGGTCCGCGGTGAGTTCGCCCTCTTCGCGCCGGGCACGGTGGATGCGGTCCTCAAACCGGTTCATGGATATCTGCCGGAATACGGTTGCGATCGAGTCATCGATTTTACCCACCAGAAGCGCCATTTTCTCTTCGGGCTTGTCAAGATTGGCCAGCAGCTTGCGGAAAACCAGCATTTCGCCGAAAACGGATGCCGTCTCCGCGGTTGTCAGCGGTGTTCCTGCCTGCAGAATGCCTTGCTTGCGGGACATGTACTGGTGGACGCCGTGCCCAAGCTCATGCGCCAGGGTCTGCACATCCCTGATCTTTCCGTCATAATTCATGAATACGTAGGGGTGGGCAGAGGGTATGGTGGATGCGGAATAAGCCCCGCCGCGTTTGCCGGGGACCACTGCGGCATCAATCCAGTTTTCATCGAAGAACCGCGCTGCTACAGCAGCCATTTCGGGATGGAACCCGGAATAGGCATCGAGTACCATGTCACGCGCATCGTCCCATTGGATTTTTTCACGGTTTTTGAGGATAGGCGCATAGCGGTCGTACTCCATCATCTCATCGACACCGAGCAGCTGTTTTTTGAGGCGGTAGAAACGGTGGACAATCGGGTAGCTGGCTGTGACCGCATCCACCAGAGCCTCCACGCTTTCGTCGGAAATCTCATTGGCAAGGTTGCGGGCGCGGAGCCAGTGTGGATATTTTCTGAGCCGGTCGTTGGTGTGCTTGTCGGCCAGCAGCGTGTTGAAGACAAAGGTGAGCGGGTGCTTCATTGTGGCCAGCCCCTGCGTGAAGACTTCTGATGCCTGGCGGCGGACTTCGCGGTCAGGGTCGCTCATGAGGCTCAGGATCCGGGACTCGGTGAGTTCTTCATCCCCCAGCTGAAAGCGGGAGGCGCCAAGCGTCTCGTCAAAAAAGCGAACCCATGCCCGCGCGCCTGTAACGGCTTTGGCAGACAGGATTTTCTCTTCCTTTTCTTCCAGTGTGTGCGGTTTGTCAAGCCGGGAGATTTCCAGATAGTGGCGATAGCCGGCCAGCTCTTTGCTTTGGATCAGCTTGCGGGCGGCATCCTCGTCCATGTCCAGCCACTCAATCGTAAAAAAGATGGTTTTCTGGGTCAGCTCGGAGGAAAGCTCCGTAATCTCCTGCACCGCCTTGCCAAGAGCGGGGTCTTCGGTGTTGGCAGTCCACTTGAGGTAGGCATAGGACCCGAGCCGGCCCATAATCTCCAGGATCTCTGAATATGCGTGGAGTGCATCGGCGAATTCTGCGGGGCTGAGGGTGCCGATGCGGCCACGATATTTATCTCCGAAATGTTCCGCCTTCTCCAAAACGGCGGTTCGGTCTTTTGCAAGGGCGGGATCATCAGGGCTCCGGTACAGATCCGCCAGATCCCAACGGATATCTTCCGCGCCGGTAATTTCCTTCTCTTTCACGTATAACCTTATGTTTTATTTGAATCAAGAATCTTTGCATCGGAAAACAGGTCCGTTCATGCATCACGCCGGGGAAAATCACTTTTGCCGATGAGGGACGAGGTGTTTTCCGGACAGAAGTCCAATGCTGTTTTCAGGGTGGTCCCGATGTGGGATTATAACAAAAAATGTCAACGTTTTTCGTATGCTTTTCGTTATGTGGGATGTATGATACAGTAGATAATGGGATAATAAAGGATATATTAGATGCTACTCCGTTACGACATGCAACACGTATGTTTGCCTCAGCGTTTGAACAATCGGCATCCGATCCATGATAACAACCTGAAACCGCAATACAGATAACAATCTGAAACCGTAAAACCACTCCGACCTTGAAGCAGATAGAATCGCAATTCGGCCCCAACGCAGCTCTTGTTGAGGAGCTGTACGATCAATACCTGGAAAATCCGGAATCCGTGCCGGAATACTGGCGTCAGTATTTTGATGAAATGGGGAACGGCAAACAGGCAAAGGAAGCGGACGCCGGCACGGAAACCGCGGAAAAGCCGGACGCAAAAGGGGATGATCGCGTCGAGAGCGACAAGGAGCGGGCCGTCAGAAAAAAAGCGGACGACAGGAAGACGGCGGACGATAAGGCAAGGGCTCCGGCAGAAAAGGATGCGGAGGCGAAGCGGCGCGACAAGAAGGCACCTGAGCAGAAAGCTGAGAAAGAACCTTCTGACACTGAGGATGATGAGCTTTTCGAGTTCAAGACATTGAAAGGAGCGGCAGGCAAGCTGGCAACCAACATGGAGTCGAGCCTGGAGTTGCCTACAGCCACTTCATTGCGGGTCATTCCGGTGAAAATGTTGATGGAGGACCGGCGCATCATCAACAGCTACCTGGAAAAACGGTTGCAGCCAAAGGCAACACTGACCCATTTCATCGGCTGGGCCGTAGTCCGGGCGCTCAGGGAATATCCCCAGCTCAACCATCATTACGGGCAGAAGGATGGCAAGCCGGCGCGTGTTATGCCGAAGGGTGTGAACCTGGGTATAGCAATCGACCTTCCGAACAAGGACGGGTCGCGCAACCTGGTGGTTCCGAACATCAAGGATGTCGACAAGATGTCCTTCAGTGAGTTTTTGCATGCGTTCCCGGACCTCATCGACAGGGCCCGGAAAGGCAAGCTTGAAGTCGGCGACTTCCAGGATACGACCATAACCATCACCAATCCGGGTACGATCGGCACGGTATCATCCATGCCGAGATTGATGAAAGGGCAGGGCGCCATTATTGCCACCGGTGCCATGAACTATCCCGCCGAGTTCCAGTCGATGTCACAGGAACTGTTGAGCCACCTGGGTATCAGCATGGTCATGAACGTGACCTGCACCTACGATCATCGCATCATCCAGGGCGCCGAGTCGGGATCTTTCCTGGCCCGCATACAGGAGTTCCTGGCCGGACCGACTGATTTCTTTGAGTCCATTTTTGAAGAGTTGAACATACCCTACGAGCCCATCCCGTTCGGCGAGGATCAGTACACCGGTTTTCTGGATGGCGGTTCGGACCGGGTCGAGTCGGATAAAAAAGCAGTGGCGGTAAGCCGCCTGGTGGACCGTTACCGCAGGCACGGACACGTCATGGCCGAGTTGAATCCACTGCAGTTCGGTACCGGGTACAATCCCGAGCTTGATTTCCATTACCATGGCCTTACCATGTGGGATCTGGACCGCAAGTTCTATGTGCCCTACCTCGGCGGATCGGATCAGGTTACTTCCCTGCGCAACATCATTGACATCCTCAGAAAGACCTATTGCGGGTACATCGGTGCCGAGTACACGCACATTCTGGAGGTTGAAGAGCGTTCCTGGCTGCGGGACACCATGGAATCGTGCATGAACGATCCGGAGCTTACCAAGGAGCAGAAGCGACGCATCCTGCACAAACTGAATCAGGCCAGCGCTTTCGAAGAGTTTCTCCACAAAAAATACATCGGCCACAAGCGCTTCTCCCTTGAAGGAGCGGATAGTGTCATACCGATGCTCGATTATCTGCTGGAGCGGGCGGGCAGTTACGATGTCAGCGATGTTGTACTGGGCATGGCGCACCGCGGGAGGCTGAATGTGCTTGTGAACACCATGGGCAAATCCTATAAAAAAGTATTTGCAGAGTTTGAAGGAAACATTGACCCGGAAAGTGCCATGGGCACCGGTGACGTCAAGTACCACCTTGGCACCACAGCAGTGTACAAGAACAGTGATGACAAGGAGATCAACATGCTGCTGATGCCCAACCCCAGCCATCTGGAGTCGGTAAATCCGGTGGTCGAAGGTGCCGCAAGGGCGCTTCAGGACAAGATTGGCAAAAAGAAGGCGCCTGAAAAAGTGGTGCCGCTGCTGATCCACGGTGATGCGGCCTTTGCCGGCCAGGGCGTTGTTGCCGAGACGCTCAACATGTCGCAGCTCGACGGCTATTCTACCGGCGGCACGATACACCTGATCATCAACAACCAGATCGGGTTTACGACACTTCCCAGGGACGGACGTTCCACGGAATACGCTTCGGACCTGGCTAAAATGATCCTGGCGCCGATTTTCCACGTGAATGGCGATGAACCGGAAGCCGCCATCCAAAGCATGAAGCTGGCGCTCGATTACCGCCAGAAATTTGGGAAGGATGTGGTCATTGACCTGATCTGCTACCGCAAGCACGGGCACAACGAAGGGGACGAGCCGGTCTTTACACAACCTTATCTGTACAAGGAGATCCAGGGCCATCCGAGTGTGCGCGAGCACTACACCCGCCAGCTGGTGGAGCGGGGCGAATTGACCAAGAAGGAAGTGCAGCAAATCTTTGATGAATTTGACGATTTGCTTGAAGCTGCATTCAAGGATGCCCGGAAAGCCGGCAGTATCGGGCAACTTACCCAGGAGCATCTGAAGCGCAAGGATTTGAAGCAGAAAGAGTGGGCCAAACACATACCGGATACTACCTATGATCTGGACAAACTCAAGGATATCGGCCGCAACCTTAACACCCTTCCACAGGACTTTGACGCCAATCCGAAACTGCTCCGGATCCTGGCCAAACGAAATGAAATCGTAGAAAAGAATCAGAAAAAAATCGACTGGGGTTTTGCAGAGGCGCTGGCTTTCGGCAGTCTGCTTGTCGAAAAGCATCCGGTTCGGCTGACCGGGCAGGATTCCGAACGAGGGACCTTCTCTCACAGGCATGCGGTACTGCATGGTACCGAAAAAGATCAGATTTTTGTTCCCCTGAACAACCTCGAGGAGGACCAGGCTACGTTCAAAATATACAACAGCCTTTTGAGCGAGTTTGCAGTAGTCGGATTCGAGTTCGGTTACAGCAGCCTGCGTCCCGAAACCCTGGTGCTATGGGAGGCGCAGTTTGGAGATTTCAGCAACGGCGCCCAGATCATCATTGACCAGTATATCGCTGCAAGTGAATCCAAATGGCGACAGACCAGCGGCATAGTATTGCTCCTTCCGCATGGATATGAGGGACAGGGACCAGAGCACTCATCCGCCCGCCTTGAGCGATACCTGCAGCTTTGTGCCGACAACAATCTGCAGGTGGTCAATTGCACTACGCCGGCGCAGTTCTACCATATCCTGCGGAGACAGGCCTTGCGTATCGCCAAGAAACCGCTCGTGATCATGACGCCCAAAAGCCTGCTGCGGCATACCAGGGTCGTGAGCAGTATTGAGGAGTTGGCCATGGGATCGTTCCATGAAGTGCTGGATGATGATACGGTCACCGATGCATCCTCCGTCAAGCGCCTGGTATTCTGCTCCGGCAAGGTCTTTTACGACCTGCTGGACCTGCGCGAAAAAGAGGAAAGAGAAGATGTTGCTGTTGTGCGGATGGAACAGTTCTATCCGTTTCCCGACGAAAGCCTCAAAGAGATCCTCGCCAAATATGGGAATACTGAATCGGTGGCCTGGTGTCAGGAAGAACCCAAAAATATGGGTGGCTGGAGTTTCGTCCAACCGCGCATGCATGAGCTTCTCGGTGATGGCATGAAACTGGAATATGCCGGACGTGTTGCCTCTGCCTCACCTGCGACCGGATCTGCTCAAATTCATGCCGCAGAGCAAGAATTGCTGATTCGCGAAGCGCTTGGTGAATAGAACCAACAGAGTACAAAAGCGGTTTTTGGAATGTGGCAATTTTTGGGATGTGGCAACAGGTCAGAGGGTCAGTTATCGGCAACTGGCCCGGCCACATACGCGCGAAACTTGATTTCGGTACACGGGGAAGCAGATCAGCGAAGGCCGCCTGGCACTCCCTTGCAGATGCGGCTGATGGCATCGTGGCTGTGGAGGCTTTCCATGTGATTGCAGCGGACTACGAAGTCCCGCACCTCAGGAACGCGATTCAGGTGATCATAGATCAGGCGTGCTGCATCTTCGACAAACTTCTGGTAAGCCCCGTTCAACTCGGCAAAGGCCTGCTCATCCTCACGTTTGACCATCACCTGTGTTTCGGTTTTCAGGGCATTCCGAAGGTGTTCAATCAACGACTCGGGCTCGATAAACGAGGTGCATTCCACTGTTACATTGGTGACGCTGCGCTGACTGTGCGAAATAGCGGCTACATCTCGTGTATTCCGGGCGTGCTCGGCAAGTTCAAAAGAGCATGGGCAAGAGCTGCTGTATTCAAAATCAAGATGCATGAACATGCGCAGTCGCCCACGCTCATCCATATGGCCCTCGAAGGATAGCGGATAGTACTGGTAGCCGCTCATTTCGGATCGAAGACTTTCCTGCATCATCGGGAAGTTCACATGGAGTCTCACATAACTCTCCTTGCTTTCCAGGTTGTCACGGTAAGCCCGCAGTATATACTCCAGCACCTCCTGGGACATAACCTCATCCTTGAATTCATAGAATGTACGGATGATCCGGCTCATATTGATTCCTTTCTTCCCTGCATCCAGGCTTACATAGCCGTCCACGGAAGTTTCAAGTGCCAGAACCTGGCCATCGCGGGTTGCATACTTCAGGGGCAGACGGAAGTTGGAAATACCCACCTGCTGAATCGGCACATTGGCGCCTTCTATGAGAGAAGCCGGCCCGTTTTGCAGATCAGGCAAGGTGCTTTTGTAAGCATCGGTAACAGTGAACGTCGGATCGTAAAATCGTTTGAGTGTCGAGGTAATCATTGGATAAGAATGGATGAGTTAGTCTTCCCGGTATTCAGCTATATTTCGTTCTGTTTCAAACAGCTTGACAGAGTGAAGTGTTCCGTTTTTGCAAATCGCCGCCACATCATCCTGAAGTTCGTAAAAAAAGGATTTTGCAAGATTTTCGGCCGAGGGAATGACTCCCTCGAGAAAATCCACGTCGAGATTCAGGTTTTTGTGATCACATTTTGCGATGATGCGATCCCGGATCACATGCTTCAGTTTTCCGAGGTCCACAACATAACCCGTTTCAGGATCGGGCTCACCTGCAACGGTCACTTGTATCTCGTAATTGTGCCCATGCCAGTTCGGATGGTTGCATGGTCCGAAAGTAGCCTGGTTCCACTCCGGACTTTTACCCGGATTATGGAGCCGGTGGGCGGCAGTGAAGTGCTCTTTGCGGGTGACGTATACCACGGTTTGCTGAAAAGGTTGGTTTGTGTTGTCGGAAATACGTCAACGTTCAAGCAGCCGGAAAAGGTTCCTTGGAAGGGAAAACTCACATAAAAGTACCCTAACGGTTGATTTACCAGTGCTTTTCACTTCACTTCCAGCGGTTTCATTATCATTGTCATTAACAAACCTTCCGGCTGTCATCTTTTCATCCGCTGGTTTTCCGTCATTCACGTTACCTGTCAACAGATTATCTTTCATTTTGCATCTGCCGCTTTTTGGCCAATCACATTCCCGTCAGCGGCTTTTCCGTCTGCGGCTTTTCC
>SKNL01000214.1 GCA_007120555.1 Balneolales bacterium | reverse complement strand
CCATCTTTTTCGCCACGCACAGAATGGAACAGGTGGAACAGCTCTGCGATGACATTGCCCTGTTCAACAAAGGCCAGCTCATCCTCAACGGAGACCTGAATCAGATTCGGTCATCCTACGGGCACAACAGTATCCGATTGCGGTTTACCGGTGACAGCCGGTTTCTGTCCGAGCTGAAAAACGTCCGCGTAAACAACAGATCCACGAATTTTGCGGAGTTGCGGCTGCTGCAAGATGCCGATGACCAGGCTATTTTGCGGGAAGCTCAGAAATATGTTCGTGTTCAGGGATTTGAACTTGTGCAACCGAGCATCCAGGAAATATTCATTGATTCTGTTACCAGGGAAGACCGGTCATGATCCATAAAGAGAAACTTCTGCTTATCATCCAGCGGGAATATCTTACGCGACTGAAAAGCAAGATATTCGTCGTTACCACAATTCTGGCGCCGGTCGTAATGATCCTCCTGCTGGTATTGCCAGCCATCATCCAGACCATGTCCGGCGACCGTGTCCGCCAGTTTCTTGTCTATGATGAAACCGGTGCTGTTGGACAGGAACTGGTGGCCGGCGACTCGGTCTATTACCAGCTGACCGATGCCGATCCTGATTCGTTGCGGCAATCCCTGATGCGGGGCGAGATTGAAGGTTACCTCGTCATACCGCATGAACTGCTGGATGGCAAGGGCAGTGCTGTGTTTTACCATGGTGGCACCGCGGGGATGACAGTCACATCCAGAATACGATCCGATGTGCAGCGTGTCGTCCGGGATATCCGGCTCGACCGGCTGGACACCCCGCCAGAAGTCCGTCACATCCTTTCGGAACGCGTCCAGACGGAAAATCTTACCATAACAGCTGAAGGTGAAGAGGCGGCCGACAGTGACTTTTACATGGTCCTTGGTTTCATCATGGGATTCATTATTTACGGTGCAATGTTCGGCTATGGCGCCGTCATCATGCGCAGTGTGATGGAGGAAAAAACAAGCCGTATCGTGGAGGTGATCGCCTCTTCCGTCAGGCCTTTTGAATTGCTGATGGGAAAGGTAATCGGGGTGGCCATGCTGGGACTGACGCAGTTCATCCTTTGGGCCTTAGCCGGGGCAGTATTGATAGCTGTTGCAGGACCCGTAATCGCACTTTTCCTTGGGGCCGGACCGGAGACTGCAGAAGCTGCTGATGCTGCTGCCGATGTTGCTGCCTTCAGCATACCCGCGATCGGACCGATGATCTGGATCAGCTTTGTGCTTTTTTTCCTTCTTGGCTTCCTGATTTACAGTTCGCTTTTTGCGGCTGTTGGTTCTGCGGTAGATCAGGAATCGGACAGTCAGCAGTTGCAGCTGCCCATCATCATGCTGATTATCATCCCCCTGATGTTCCTTTTCCCGGTTTCGGATGACCCGGCTTCCACACTCTCCGTTACCCTCTCCATGATACCCTTTTTTGCACCAATCCTTATGCCGGTACGCATGGCTGTGCTTCAGATTCCAATTTGGCAGTTCGGCGCCACGGTCCTGCTCATGATCCTTACTTTCGTTGTCCTGATGTGGATGAGCGCCCGGATTTATCGCACAGGAATACTTATGTACGGTAAAAAAGCCAGTTTCAGGGAGCTTTGGAGGTGGATGCGGGAAAATTGAAAAAGAAAACTGCTGTCTGTTTCAGCCGCATACTCCGGTAAGCTGCAGTATACCCCGGTCCGGACAGGATTCCGTCACATGTGTCAGTTAAGGCTGATGGGATTGCTGAACGCGATTTCCGCGAGCTCGTAGCGAGATTGCTGTACGATTTTTTTCCGTGCAATTTCGTGCGTGGTGCGATGCAGAAACATGAACATAACACCATCCCTGTTGAATCCGCTTTCAATAAGATTATTGAGCGTGTTTCTCAGCCTGCTGTAATCATGGTCGTGAAGCACATCATTAACCCAGGCATCGATGATGTCATCGCGCTTTGACTTGGGCGGAAGTTTAATGATATAATTCATAAAAACTTGTAGTGGTGTGGTGTTATTCTTGGGAAGCGAGCATGCTTGCCTGTTTCAATATACGAATATCATACTCAACCAACATACGAGAGTCCAAAAAAGGTCCACGATCCTCAAAATTCATGTGTGATAAGGAAAACAGGGTGGCAAACCGTATCCTGGGATCAGGGTCGTCAGAAAAATCCCGGGCAAAATCTTCCTGCCAGCCTGTTTGCACCGCGTGCTTTCTCAGCTTCCGGAAAGCCAGCCAGCGGAGTTCAAAGGAATAGCCGGAACTCAGGTACTCGCGGACAGCGTTCACTGCAGACTCGTCAGCCGGAATGGCAAAGAGTTCCTCTATCAGTGTTTTTGTGAACAGCTGATCCTGGCGGTCCTCCCTGAGAAACCGAATGGCAAATTCGCGGAAGTCTTCACCGGATATCAGTTTTCTGTAGGTGCGTATGGCCTCGTTGACCAATCTGATGTCATCGGAGCTCTGGATAACGGAAAGAACCTGGCTTTCAACCTGGCTATTCCCCCTGTATGCTCCCAGGGCTTTCATGGATTCCAAACGGATCTGCTCATGCCGGGAAGTGATTCCCTCCAGAAAACGACGCTCGGTGCCGCTTGCCCCGGATGTAAGCTCAGCCATGAGCCGATGCATGGCAGCCAGTACTTCCGGGTCCTGCTCCCGATTCAGCAGGTCCTGTACGGCAAGTTGCAGGTCCGGGTCCGTCGAGAAATCCCTGAGAGCCAGTGCCGCTTCTTTTCTTCTGTCCGCATCCTCATCACGCCGCAACTGATGAAGCCAGTAAGAAAATGGCTTCTCCAACTCAAAGCGAACCTCATTCTCCCCTGTCGCTTCCATCCATAGATTGTTAACGAAACCGCCGGGGGACAGCTCCAGCCGGTCACCGGTACCGGAAAAGGTGACGGACTTTTCATGAATGCGGCCATCGCGAACAAAATAAACGCGGGCGTCAATTTCCTCGTCAGACAGGTCATCAAGCGCCTCAAAGGTCAGGGATATTCGGTCTGACCCGCGGATCTCCTCCGCTGCTACCCGATAGCGCAATGACATATCGGGCTGAGGTTCCGTGATCTGAGGTGTATCCATCCAGCGGCCCGTTTTCTCGTATATCATGGACGAAAACTCAAAGGAAGTCATCACCCCTTTGCGGGCAGCAAGGGTTCTCATGAGTGCATCAACTGCGCCGGTGTAGACCGGCAGGGAGTTTTGGCGTAAAAAGTGGCGTGACCATTGCCACTGATCCATGCTTCGGGCCTGATAAACCGTTTCAGGAACAATAAATGCCTCCTCAAGGGGATCCTTCGCCGCCTGCCAGTCCGCTTCGGACAGTTTCTCGGCGGCCAGTGCCTGCAACAGCGTTATGTGACCGGAATCCTGCCAGCGTTCCGGCCTCAGTGAAATACCAAACCATTG
>SKNL01000027.1 GCA_007120555.1 Balneolales bacterium | reverse complement strand
GAATACCGGATGAAATCGAAGTGAACAGCATCGACGTCGTAGTTTTCAACGATTTCGACGACGTTGTCAACCATCCACTCTCGTGCATCGGGAAAGGCAGGATTGATCCAGTTCCAGCCGTTGCCGTCCTGTTCAAGCCACTCGGGATTGGAGTAGTAGACGTGCGGTGGGTCGCTGTCCGGATTGCGGTTCCAGCTTTGACGGTTGACCATGTAGACATTGTACCAGGCGTGGAGTTCAAGGCCCAGTTTGTGCGCTTCCTCGACGGCAAAGGCCAGCGGATCCCAGCCGGGATCCTGGCCGGAAACGCCGACATTCGCCGGGCCGGTCAGCAGGCTGGACCATGGCAATCGTTCGCTGTTGTAGAAGGCGTCTCCACGGGGCACGACCTGAAATACAATGGCGTTAAGTCCCATATTCTTTGCATTATGAATAATATCGCGAAGCGCTTCTTTCTGAACCTCGGCATCAGAAGTTGCCGGCGGCCAGTCTATTGCGGAAGGGCCGTCTTCGGCAGTAGCCAGCCAGAACGACCGGAATTCTTTCTTGGGCGGTTCCGGTGATTCATTCAGAACCACTTGTGCCTGGACGGGTATGGCCATACCCAGATATAACAAAGCGAAGCATGATAACAGTAGAAAATTTCTCATAACAATTACGGTCTTTTGTGGATATTGGATGGGCTGTTTCCTGGTACTGCCAGACAGACAAATGCCGGCACAATGTGATCTAAAAAATAAAGAGTCCCTGTTTCAACAACCGGATTGTTCCAGCTTGTCACAGCATTATAATATATATACGTTTTAAAAGGATGTAAAACTTTTCCGCTTTGGATGCGCCCTGCCGGGCGCACCACATAAAAAAAGGCACTCCGTCATTGCCGGAGTGCCTTTTTGCAAAGTCGGAAAGTGCTGCGACTTATTTCACCAGCATCATTTTGCGGGTGAGGACGTAGCCGTTGGCCTCAAGGCGGTACATGTAGGTACCGGAAGCGAGGTTGGCTGCATCGAAGTCTATGGTGTGGCTGCCGGCAGGCAGGTCACTGTTGACCAGAGTAGCCACTTCGCGGCCAAGCAGGTCATACACTTTCAGGGAGGTCATTCCAGCCTGACCGATTTCAAAGCTGATCTGCGTGGTCGGGTTGAACGGGTTCGGGTAGTTCTGGCCGAGGTTGTAGCCTTCAGGCAGTTCGGAAAGGCGCTCGCCTGCACTCGTTTCAATAACGAGCGGCTCGTCGCGGGTGAACCACTGGACGTGTGCCGTTCCGGCAAATCCACCGACTACCAGGTTCAGACCATCGGGAGAAATTGCCAGTGCACGGTAGATCGGGTTGAAAATATCACCTTCACCCTGATCCCAGGCAAGCTGGTCAACAACGCTGATGTCGCCAGCCCCTCTTACATCAATTCCGTAAATGGTAAGGGCGTCCCATCTTTCGGGATCACCTTCCGGTGATCCACCGGAACCGGATGCAGGTACGAACAGAACACCGTTGCCAGGATAGGTTGCCGCGGCACCCGGGTCCATACCGATGATAGAAAGGGTATCAAGGGCCGTGAATCCGGCAATGAAATCGCCTTCGTGTACTTCAACACGACCGCCAACTGCAAGTGTGTCTCCATTTTCAACAATCTCGGTTACGAAGTTGGAGGGTTGATACACACGGGTTACATCGTCGACATCCGTAAATGCCGTGATAGCACGTGCGAAACCGCGACGGTTATCAGAAACATCGAGGATGTGCTCAAAATCTTCGCTCATCATGCGGATGGGCTCACCCGGGAATACGGCCGAGTAGAAGATGTCACCGTATCTGTCCACGGCAATATGGAATGCATGAGAAGTTGTCTCGGTTCTCATGACCGTAATCTCACCTACACCAAGGCCTTCACCAGTCTCAGGGTCAATGCGGACCACGAAAGCGCGTGAGTCGTTCCATGGATTACCCTCGCCGCTTGTACGGTACCCATGCGAAGAGATGAGGACCGTTCCATCGGGGGCAGAGGCCATTCCGGTTATGGGGCCGAAGCGCAGCAAGGTATCGGCTGTTTCAACTCCGAAGATGTAAGGTACATCTTCACAAAGTTCTCGTGTTGCCGGATCTATGCAATACACGGGGTTGATTCGTTCATCTGCCGGCATAATACTGTAATAGGGGCCGGCCCAAACAGTGCCATTTCCACCGAAGGCGAGGCCATGCAGGCCGAGTACCGAAGAGTCGGCGGGCAGAGCGGACTCAAACTCCCATCCATTCTGTGCAAACGTGTACATTGGCAGTATCAGTACGGCTGCCAAAAGCAGTAATGCTTTTTTCATAATATGTCTCCTGTTTTTTTTGTGATGTGATATGAAGGCGTATGCCAACAATCTTTGCTGCCTGTATTCAGCACAAGTGGCAAGTTATACCACCTTTGTCAAATACGCAATGTTAAATTTTGGTAAAAACGGTTTTATTTACAATTCAGAGAGCGTTAAAAAGTCCCGTAGAACAGATCCATCTCCTGTTCCATCTCCAGCTTAAGCACGCTGGTCGTCGAGCTGACACCACCGATGGATGTACCAATGATGCTGATAAGCAACTGCTCGGTATTGTTGCTGGATACAGCCAGTGTGGTAGCACCCGGCGGTACGATGCCCGGATACAGCTCCTCGACCTGTCCGTGGCGGTAGATCATGATCGACTCGATGGTGTTGACGGCCATCACCAGATCGCCTCCTGCCGTGAAAGCCATGCCCCGGACAAGCATGTCATCAGATGGCATCATCGCATATTCTTCTTCTTCACCCGGCGTGTTGTCGCCAAGCAGCGGAACTCTCCAGACACCGGACCGGCCGTCCCTGACCATGCCGGCATACAGATAGCCATTGTTCACATGAAGTGCCCGAATCATTCCGGGAAGGGGATACTGAGTAAAATCGCCGGTTTCGGTATTGATCCTGACGATGTTGTTATTGGCGGCACCCCACAGATATCCGTCGGGCCCCATGGCAATATCCTGCAGCAGCAACGCCCTGGGCAGCTGGACAAAAATATCGGGAACCGGGGCATCATCTCCACCCAGGCCTATGGATGTGTCGACGCGGTAGACTACGTTGACATTTATCCTGATGGCATAAATATTGCCATCTGCCCCATGGCGTATCCTGTTGTAAATCCAGGGTTCCCGTTTGGCGCTGATGGGCACCAGTTCTTCCTCTTCTACGTCAGCCATGATGATTCCGTCATTGCCATCGGGTATAACGTTCATGGCATAGAGTTCGCCCTCAAATCCGGTAGTTATGGCACGAGGGGTATCGGCATCCTCAAAAACAGGATACGGTGTGAAAATCTGGCGCAATTCATACTGCTCTTCGGGATCTTCGGGAAACTCCGAGTATTTCTCCGCCCGGACTTTCACCACACGGATCCTTCGCT
>SKNL01000124.1 GCA_007120555.1 Balneolales bacterium | reverse complement strand
GTTTGTGAGCCGTGGCCTGTTTGTGAGCCGTGGCCGGACTCAGGTCCGGGTGCCGTATCGGCTGGCGCAGCGATTTCGACATTTTCACCATGCACCGCTGTTCCGGGATTGCCCGGTGAGATATAGAGTTTTCCCAGGAGCGGGGACCGGCTCAGGGACCACGCCAGTGCGTGTTCCCTTCCACCGGATCCGAGAATAAGTACATTGTATGGAGCCATTGGCTTGCAGTGAGATTATTTTTGTCCGGCAGCTATGGCCACAAGCTGGCTGAAATCGGCCGGTTTCAGGCTCGCGCCGCCGATGAGTCCGCCATCCACATCCGGTTTCTGAAGCAGCTCGCCGGCGTTTCCGGGCTTCATGCTGCCGCCATAGAGGATGCGTACCGTGGCAGCGGCATCTTCATTGAAAAGAGCTGTCAGCTGCTCGCGGATGAAGGCGTGCATCTCTTGCGCCTGCTCCGGAGAAGCGGTTTCACCGGTGCCGATGGCCCATACCGGTTCGTAGGCAATGACGATTTTCGTGAGTTCGTCAGCTGAGAGTCCGTCCAGGGAACCGGCGGTCTGCTCTTTCACCACATCGAAATGGCGGTCTTCCTTACGCTCGGACAGCACTTCACCGACGCAGACAATGGGGGTAATGCCGTCTGCAAGGGCCTTTTTTACTTTCTTGTTGACAACGGCATCGTCTTCGCCAAAATACTCACGGCGCTCAGAGTGGCCCAGGATCACGAAATCGCAGCCAAGTTCATTCAGCATGGCGGTACTGACTTCGCCCGTGAAGGCGCCATTATCTTCAAAATGGACATTTTGCGCTCCAATTTTAACAGCACTGCCGGATTTGCGTGCCGAAAAAGCGGATGGAAGTGATACAAACGGCGGGCATACGGCCGCTTCCACTCCTTCAATATTCTTTTGTGCGTTGTCGTCGAGTTGCGCGAAAAATTCAGCCGTCTCTTTCGGGCCCATGTTCATTTTCCAGTTCCCGGCTATCAATATTGTTCTCATGAGTTATCTCCGTCGTTTATGATGTTATTCAGTTCTACAAGTAGTTCGTTTATATTATGACCATGGAGTTTGCGGATGATACGCCCATCGCTGTCGATCAGGAAGCGAACAGGCATTTCGTAGATATTCCAGCGCTCTTCCAGGTCGGATTCGGCGTAGGCGCCCGCCTTTGCCACGGGCCAGCCCTGACCCCGTTCTTCAACAAATGCTCTTACGGCTATGGGACTCCGTTCTACCGGAATGGTTAGAAATTGTACATTTTCCTGGCGATACAGGAGATGCAAGGTATACAGCTGCAGATAGTTTGCCTGGTATGTGCGGTCGGCCAGCGACACTACCTCAATCAGTGCCGGCCCACCGCGAAGATCCTCCAATGTCATGGTCCTGATATCCTGCCGTACACCGGATTCCGGCTGTCCTTCAGATTCCGACTGTACTACAGATTCCGGCTGTGCTTCTGTATCCACCGCTCCCCCGGTTTCCGCTGCCGGAACGTCTACCTCCAGCGTAAAGGAAGGAAGTGGCATGCCGGGTGCGAGCTGCTCCACATCATAGCGCATGACCGAGAGCCATGCATCCGCTTCGGCATCACTGCCAAAGCGGGACTCGTAATCACGGATTCGGGCACGCGCCTGGTCTATCCGGGAGCTGTCGTACAGCACTTCGATCCGGTTTTTTGAAATCCGGAGCCGGGTTTCAGGGGCAGTCGATGCCGCTTCCAGCGAATCAGCCCAGGCAATGGCTGCATCCAGCCCCTCCCGCTGCAGTATGGACATGAAGCCAAACCGTGCCGCCAGCTGGCGAATATCTTCGTGGTCACCGTATTCACGGAGCCGCTGCATCATGAGGTCATCGTTGCGGCCTTCGAGCATGCGCATCGATTCAAGGGCGGCAATACGGGAGGCAATTGTACCGGGCCAGTTTTCAAAAACCTGCCAGTATATGGAGCTCCAGTTGTCGAGTACCTGGGGGATGGTGTCCCGGGCAATGCCACCGGAAGCCGCGATCTGCATGACTCGGTTATACTGCCGCTCCAACCGCGTCAGCGTGCGCATCGCCTCGCTCTCGTCGGAGTGAAAACGGGCAGCCCCGGAGAAACGGGGCAGTGCTCCTTCTATGCGGACCGAGTCCTGAGGCGCCAGAAGCAGCGTGGTGTCTGCCATGCGCCGCTCATTCCGGTACAGACGGAGCGCATAGGCCCCCTGGCGCGGAAATACGACCTCACCGTCAAAGGTTCCCTGCGTGTCGGTCCTGGCATGGAACAGCGTATCCGGTCCGCCTCTGAGATTCAACACCAGCAAACGGGTGCCCTCGAGCCCGAGCGTGTCGTCCGGCATCGGCTTGAAATCATCATCAAGAGTGATCACGCCATATATCCTGGTTCTGTCTTCCGTTGGCTGCGGTTCCTCCCGGCTGCAGCTGCCGCACCCGGATAGGCCAACAGCAAGTGCGAATAGCAGCAGAAGCGGCATCCAACCGGACAAGGGTCCTGAAAAACAACGTTTTCCAGCGTAAAAATCCGTATTTCTGTCCACCATGTTATTCAAATCCCCTGATTTTTTTCTCGACCATTTCCCGGACCATGCCCGGATTTGCCTTACCCTGAGATTTTTTCATGATCTGGCCCATGAAAAAACCTATCAGGCCCTGCTTCCCACCCAGGTAGCGCTGCACTTCCTCGGGGTTGTTCTGAAGAACCTCTTCCACAATAGGTTCGAGAAAGCCGGTATCGGAAACCTGCAGCAGGTTCATCTCACGCGCCAGATCTTCGGCCGTTTTGCTGCTCTCCGGTCCCGCATCCACCATGGCATCAAGCAGCGACTGCATGGCCGACGAGCTGATCTTGTCCCCCTCGCGCAGTGCAATGAGTCCGGCCAGACGTCCCGGGCTGACCGGGAACTCCGTGATGCCGATCCCTTTCTCGTTCATGATGCGCCGGATTTCGGTGATGATCAGGTTGGCTGTTGGTTTGGCGGTCGCCCCATGTTCCAGGACCGATTCGAAAAAGTCGGCGAGCGGACGGTCTTCGGTCAGGACGGACGCATCGTATCCGGTAAGGCCGAATTCGCTGATGTAGCGGCGGCGGCGGGCTTCGGGCAGTTCCGGTATTTCCCGGCGGATCTGATCGAGCATCTCGTCGGTCACCACAACCGGGGGGATGTCGGGCTCCGGAAAATAGCGGTAGTCGTGCGCCTCTTCCTTGGAACGCATCTGGCGTGTCCGCATTTCGGCGGGATCCCATAGAAGCGTCTGCTGGATGACCGAACCGCCTGAAAGCACCAGCTCCTTCTGCCGCTCTACCTCGAAGGCAAGCGCCCGCTCCACATTGCGGAACGAGTTGAGGTTCTTGATCTCGGTGCGTGTGCTGAACTCTTTTTGTCCGGCCGGACGGATGGATATGTTCGCATCACAACGCAGGC
>SKNL01000108.1 GCA_007120555.1 Balneolales bacterium | reverse complement strand
GCGTTGTTGACCACGATACCGATCAGCATCACCATGCCCATGAAGCTCTGCAGGTTGAGTGTCGTGCCGGTCAGCAGGAGCGCCGGCACCACGCCGATGAGCGCCAGCGGCACCGAGAACATGACGATCAGCGGATCGATGAACCGCTCGAACTGGGCCGCCATAACCATGTAAATAAGCACGAGCGCCATGATAATGGACATGATGAAGTCGCGCTGCGCCTTCTGCTGCTCTTCGAACTCGCCGCCGAAATAGACCGAAAAGCCGTCCGGCATCGGGAACTCCCGGAGTTCTGTTTCGATCATGCCCACCGCATCGCCGAGGGCCAGTCCGCTCTCGAGGTTCGCGGTGATGTAGGTCACGCGCTGGTTGTTGATGCGGTTGATGCTGGGCGGCGTGCGCGTGAATTCCTGGGTGACGACCGCCGAAACGGGTAAAATGGCGCCTTCGCTGCTGCGGATGGAGATATTGTCCAGGTCGAGGATGGAGAGCCGGTCTTCTGGACGCAGCCGCACCGTGATAGGCCACTCCTCGCCATTGACGCGGAACATGCCTGCACGGGATCCGCCCACATTGGTCTGGATGGCGCGGGCCACTTCGTTCACGCCCAGCCCGAGCTGTGCGATTTTTTCGCGGTCGAAACGGATATCCTGCTGCGGGCTGCCCTCGCGCCGGTCGCGTTCCACGTCATTCACTCCGGGGAGCCGTTCCAGGATTGTTATCAGTTGCCGCGATATCTCGTCGGCCGTCTCCAGATTGTTGCCGCGCAGCTGGATCTGCAGGGACTCGCCCTCGTCCTCTCCACCACCGCCTCTGCCTCCGCCGAAGACACGGCGCAGCACCCAGAGTCCCGACCGTGCCGAAACACTGATATCGGCGCCGGGGATGACGCCGCGCAATTTTTCGCGGATATCATCCGCCAGGTCATAACTGGAAATGCTACGCTTATCAGGGGGATGCAGCGTCAGGTCGATGCGACCGTTACCGTTGCGGATATCTTTGGAGTAGTAGAGGATTTCGTCCTGCGGTATGATCGACTGCACCACCTGATCAAGCTCTTCCAGATACTGGTGCACCACCGCGATATTGGTCCCGTCGGCCATGGTCATGCGGATACGGACCTCGTCCGCATCCACCTGCGGGGTGAGTTCGTAGGGTATCATGCGGAATCCCAGGACAGCAAGTCCGAATAACACAAATACGCTTCCGGCGATGGCCAGCTTGCGGTTCAGCGCGCGCTGAAGCAGGTTGCCGTAGCCGTTTTCCAGACGCTCAAACGCACGCTGAAAACGCGTACGCCGCGAGGGATCCGGATCGACGGGCTTGACGGTCAGGATCTTGCTGCCCATCATGGGCACCAGGGTGAGTGCCACGATCAGCGAGCAGAACAGGGCAAACACGACCACCAGTGCCAGCTCTTTGAAAAGCAGGCCGGTAATCGTCTGCATGAACAGCACCGGCAGAAAGATCACGGTAGTGGTCAGGGTGGATGCGATAATCGCCCCGGAAACCTGGCGGGTGCCGATCAGAGCGCTCTGGTTGAGATCCTTGCCGTTTTGCCGCTGCCGGACAATGTTCTCAAGCACCACGATGGCGTTATCCACAATGAGGCCCACCCCGAGGGCCAGACCCCCGAAACTCATCAGGTTGAGGGTGAGTCCGCCGAAATACAGCAGCGCAAAAGTGGCGATGATGGATATCGGGATGGAGATGCCGATGATAAGCGTGGTGGAGCCGTTGCGCAGGAAAGCGAACAGTACGATGATGGCCAGAATACCGCCCCAGACGGCAGCGTTGCGCACATTGTTGATGGATGATTGGATAAATCCACTCTCGTCGGTGATCACGCGCAGTTCCAGGTCGGACCGCAACCGGTTGATACGTTCTACTTCGCGATGGATCTCCCGCGCGACGGCCACGGTATTGGCGCCGGTCTGTTTGCGGATGCCAAAGCGGATGGTGGGACGTTCATCAATTTCAATATAGCGCCAGATGTCCTGGTACCCTTCCCGCACATCGGCCACATCACCGACCCGGATCGGCGCGCCGTCGACGGTGGTGATGATCGTCTCCCGGATATCGTCCACGTTCTGGAATTCACCGACGGAGCGGACGTACAGATCACTGAGCCCGTCCTTGACATTGCCACCCGGGAGGGTGACGTTTTCGCGTCCAAGCGCCTGAACCACGTCCATGGCAGTGAGCCGGCTGGAGATGAGCCGGTCGCGCCGCAGATCCACCTGTATTTCGCGATAAATCCCGCCCCAGAGGTCAATGGAACCGACGCCGGGGATCTGTTCGAAATTTTTTGCCACTTCTCGTTCCAGCACCCGGGTCAGGTCAGACAGTTCCCGGTTGGACCGGGCGCCGATCATGACGATGGGCGCGTCGTTGGGATCGAATTTCCAGATGCGCGGCGGGTCGGCGTCATCCGGAAGGCTGCGCCGCAGCCGGTCCAGTGCCGCCCGCACGTCGTTCGAGGCCTCGTCAATATTTGTCCCCTGGGCAAAACTGAGGGATACCCAGCTGCGGCCTTCCGCCGAATTGGAACGAACCTGCTCCACGTTGGCAACCCCGGCCAGGGCGTTTTCAACCTGTTCGGTGACAAGTAGCTCCATCTCCTCCGGTCCAACATTGCTGTAGTTCACGACAACGCTGAGCTGCGGATATTCGATAGGCGGTAGCAGGTCGATGGGAAGGTACCGGAACCCGAGAGACCCCAGTGTGATGACGATCAGGAAGATCATCATCGTGGTGACGGGACGGGCAACGGAGCGATCGGTTAAGGACATGGCTTGCTGAATCTTAGGCGTCTGGCGTGTAATTGTTGTTCCGCTTGGCCATTTTTTCCTGGATGATATCGAACAGGTCGCGGCTCTGCATCTGCTGAAGGTTGAGGATATGGTCCCAGTCGACCGGCCGCACATTGGCCCGCTCGGCTCCCCGGAGCAGCAGGTTATGCCCAAGCGTGACGACCCATGCGTCGTTCGGAATCCCGGCGATGCCCGAAACCTGGCGTCCACGCGCCACGACATCCACCGGGACAAAACGGACCGGCGAGGCGCCCGTGAGCTCCCGCGGCGGGTCCTCACCCTCGAAAGTCAGCTCCTGCCCGACATTGTCCGCGATGAAAACGCCTTGCGTGCCGTGGTCGGGATGGTGGAAAATGGCGTTGTTCGGCACCAGGATGGCCTGCTCGCTTTCACCGTATTTGACCGTGACGGTCACAAACATGCCCGGACGCAGGAACCTGTCCGGGTTGGATACTTCAATTTCAGCGGTGGTCGTGTGTGTGACAGGGTTCAGGAACGGAGAGATGCGTGTGATGGCGCTTTCCATGGACATTCCGGTGACCGATGAGGCGATGATGGCCTGCTGGCCGGGAAAGATGTAGCCGGTCATGCCTTCGGTGAGCACCATCTCAATTTTAATGGAATCGGGATC
>SKNL01000271.1 GCA_007120555.1 Balneolales bacterium | reverse complement strand
CCTTTTCGATGTATTTGTCCTGCGATACGAGATACGCTTCGGGCTGGTAGTAATCGTAATAGGAGATGAAAAACTCGACGCAGTTTTCCGGGAAAAAGTCGCTGAACTCCCGGTAGAGCTGTGCCGCCAGTGTTTTGTTGTGGCTCATTACCAGGGTCGGCTTTCCGGTTTTCTCGACAACCGATGCCATGGTACGTGTTTTCCCTGATCCGGTAATCCCCAGGAGTGTCTGGTAACGTTCACCCTTTTGGATGCCATCCAGCAGTTCCGTGATGGCTTGGGGCTGGTCGCCTGCGGGTTTGTACGGGGAAACAAGTTTGAAATCGGACATCGGTTCTCTTTCTATTCAATAAATCGTTACATTTTACAGCCGTGGATCCGGCAGGTGCAGCGGTTTCGGTTGCTCCAGTAACGCCTGCCGGTTTTCCGGTCCTGTTCCGGAAAGGTTCCTGTCGCACCGGTCGACCTTTGCACGAACGTAAGTCGGCGCGATACCGGGCACGGTATCCGTTCTGCCAGCGTCAATGCCGTATCAGATAGACACGCGAACTGCTTTTTCATTACAGGACATGCCGGAAATTTTCGCCGAAACAGGTCTATCATAATCACGTCACATACATGAACCAGAACCAGAACAGCCTGAATACGTTCCGGGAACGCATCGACAGCATCGACGATGAGATCCTGCGTCTTCTTCGTGAAAGAAACGACACCGTAAAACAGGTCATATCCACAAAAATACAAAATAAACTGCCCATATTTGTGCCCGACAGGGAAGATGAAAAAATCGCCGATTTCCGCCGGAAGGCCAAAGAGCACAATCTGGATACGGACTGGGCGGAGGATTTTCTGCGCATGATCATGAGTTCGTCCCGCGCCTACCAGTCCGGCAAAACGTTTCCGCAGGCCAGCGCCGGCAGCAAGAACATCCTGATGGTCGGCGGGCACGGCGGCATGGGTTCGCTCTATACGCGCATCGCCGAACTTTCGGGGCACCGCGTCACCATCCTGGACCGCGACGACTGGGACCGGGTGGAAGAGCTGGTGCGCGGACAGCATCTGGTCATCATCACCGTTCCCATCAACGTGACAGAGGAAACCATAGAGCGTATCGGGCCGCACCTGGATCCGGACACCATTCTGGCCGATTTCACCAGCAACAAGACCCACATCCTCGATGCCATGATGGCCGCCCACAAGGGTCCCGTCGTGGCCCTTCACCCGATGCATGGCCCGGACGTCTCCAACGTCTCCCGTCAGCTGATGATGGTGTGCCACGGCCGCAATGAAAACGCTTATGAGTGGATTCTGGAGCAGTTTCACTTGTGGGGAATGCGCATCAAGTTCGTGGATCCCGAGCAGCATGACCGTGCGATGCACCTGATCCAGGGCCTGCGGCACTTCGTGGCCCTGCTGCACGGGTCGTTCATGAGGGAATTTGACCTCAAGCCGGAGGACATGGCCGACTACTCCAGCCCGATTTACCGCGCCGAACTCATGATGACCGGCCGTATCTTTGCCCAGGACGCCGAACTCTATGCCGATATCGTGTTCTCCACTTTTGAGCGGCGCACACTGCTCCTGGAATTCCTGGAGCATCACAAGAAACTCGCCCGGCTCGTTGCAGATAACGACCGCGATGGATTTGTTTGCGAATTCCGCAAAATTAATGGATTTTTTGGCGATTTTGCGGAACAGGCCCTGTCCGAAAGCAGCTACATGATCAACCGGCTGGCGGACCGGTTCGGTTGATCCTTGCAAACTGCTTCAATTCTGTTGGAATAACTACTTTACAACAAAAAGCTCTACTCCCATGACCAAATCAAATCCTATTAACAGCTCCGTGCGCATCCAAGACTCAGCGCGCAATCACAGCTCAATGCGTATCCCCTCATCCTTTCACATGCGGCCACTGTCCCGGTTTGCCCTGTCGCTCCGGCTGACGGCATTCTGCCTGCTTGTTCTCATGGCAGCCGGTGCCCTTTCGGATGTGCAGGCCGATGAGACGAGGACCATAACTCCTGAAGATCTCTGGAATATGAAGCGTGCCGGAACGGGGGATGCTTCCCCGGACGGGAAACAACTCGTTTTTCCGGTCACACGCTACGATATTGAAAAAGACCGGTCCTATACGAACCTGTACCGGTCCAGCCTGGATGGCGAAAATATCCGAAAATTCACAACACAGAACTCCGACCGCCAGCCCGCTTGGAGTCCGGATGGAAGCCGGATTGCTTTTGTGTCGGGACGCGACGGATCACCGGCCCAGCTCTACCTGATCCCCGCAGATGGCGGCGAGGCCGAGCGCCTGACGGACATGCCCGTATCCGTCTCGGCACCGAAATGGTTCCCGGACGGAAAGCATATCGCGTTCGTGGCCAACGTACTGACGGGATACGATGGTGATTTTGACCGCCTCAAGGAGATGATCAAGGAGCAGGAGGACAGCAAGGTCAGCGCCAGGGTGACCGAAAACCGCATCTACAGGCACTGGGACCGCTGGCTCACCGACGGCCGTTATCCACGCATTTTCCGGATGGATGTGGAAACGAAGGAGATCACCGACCTGATGCCCGGATCGCAGCGCCATTTTGCGATGATGGGATCCGCCGAGTACGATATATCACCGGACGGCAACGAGATAGCCGTTTCCGCCAACAGCAATCCCCCTCCCTACGAATATTTCGACTACGATATTTTCCTGGTGCCGGCGGACGGCAGCGGCGAACTGGTCAATATCACCGAACACAACCCGGCCAACGACATGAGTCCGGCCTACAGTCCGGATGGCAGCACGCTCCTCTACCGGAAACAGACCCGCACCGATTTCTATGCCGACCGGGCGCGACTGGTCTTTTACGACCGGCAGAGCGGTGACCGATCCGTAATCGACAAGGTGATGCACGGCGACATCGACCTTTCGCCGGGCAGTGCTCTCTGGGCGGACAACAGCCGCGAAATCTATTTCACCGCCCAGGACCGGGGCAAAACATCCGTTTTTGCCTATGATGTGCGGCGCGACCGGCTCCGTGAAATACATCGCGGCGGCACCAATTCGGGCATCGTCCTTGCCGGTGACCAGCTGGTCTTCCTGCATCGCTCCTTCACCCGGGCCCCGGAGCTGTTCCGGATCCGCACCAACGGCCGCAACCTGTCAAAAATAACCGGTTTCAACGATGACATCATGTCCGGCTTGCTTATGGGCCGGGTCGAAAATGTGACCTACGAGGGTGCCAACGGGGTGGATGTGCAGATGTTCGTCGTCTATCCGCCAGATTTCGACGAAAACGGGGAGTGGCCGCTGCTGGTACAGATCCACGGCGGGCCGCACGGCATTTTCGGCGATGATTTCCACTTCCGCTGGAACGCACAGCTCTTTGCCGCTCCGGGATATGTTGTGGCGCTGCCCAATTTCCACGGATCCACCAGTTTCGGCCAGGAATTTG
>SKNL01000026.1 GCA_007120555.1 Balneolales bacterium | reverse complement strand
CAGTCCCAACATCAGTTCCCGCATCTTTATCTGTGTCCATTTCTTTATCTTCGCCTGGCACTTCACTTTCCAGGTCATTTACACGGGACACTGCTGTATCCTGCAGACCGCGGGCCCCGGCGACACTGACCTCCTGATTCCGGCCCCTGTCCGTTGCCGGCGGTGCTTTTTCTTCACCGGATTGTGCAGGTATTCCGGTTGTTGAAGATACCGGCGGGACATCGGGCAATTCCGGTATCTGAAATCGTCCATAGGTCTGCTCTTCCTGCTTCAGAAACTCACGAACGGTGTGGAGCAGGGAGTCGCGTTCCGGTTTCGGTTCATCCCGGCCGCCATTATTCTCCATTTTCCGATCTGTTTCCCTGCTCTGTCCGCGCTGATCTTGTTCGTTGTCTTGCATCATGTACTTAAATGGTCGAAGGATGGAGATTGCTTGTCACTGGAACTGGAATGTCGGTTTTGCCAGTGGCACGACCGTTTGCTATGGTGGCCAGGACGGCGCCGGATGGTTCGCGGTCATCAAGTCGGCAGTGTATCACCTTATTTACAAGCGACGGATCGAAGGGAAGTGATACCCGGATGTAGTTGTCGGTCCAGCCGAAGATCCTGCCATCCTGAACTTCCTGTTCCATCAGGGCCGGGCGGACTGTCCCAAGGAACCGGTTGTCGAAGTCGAAGCGTTTCTGTTCGGATATTCTCCGGAGTTTGTGGGTCCGTTCCTTCCGGATTTTCTTAGGGACGTTTTTTTCCATCTGAAGCGCCGTGGTGTTGGGCCTTTCGGAATAGGTGAAAACGTGAAGGTAGCCGACAGGCAGGGATTGCAGGAAATCCATGGTCGTTTGAAAATGGGCATCGGTCTCCCCGGGGTGACCCGTGATGACATCCACACCGATGCAGGCGTCCGGCATAAGGCCGAGGATGGTGTGCACGCGCCTGAGATACAGGTCCGTGCGGTATCTGCGTTTCATGAGCTGAAGCACCTCGTCCGACCCGCTCTGGAGCGGGATATGGAAGTGCGGCTGGATCGTGTTGGATCGGGCCACAAACGCAATGATCTCATCGGACAACAGGTTGGGTTCTATGGAGGATATCCGGATGCGATCAAGTCCGGCCATCCGATCCAGCTGCCGGATCAGGTCGAGGAACGTCTCACCGCTCTGTCGCCCGAAATCACCGACATTCACCCCGGTGAGCACAATCTCCCGGTATCCGCCAGCGACTACGCTGCGTGCATTTTCCACCACTTTGCGAACGGTCGGACTGCGGCTTTTACCCCGGGCCATCGGTATGGTGCAGAAGCTGCATCTGTAATCACACCCGTCCTGCACCTTCAGGAATGCCCGTGTGCGGTCATTTGCGGAAAACGCATGGTGGAAATCTACCACCTCATTCACATCCGTGCGATGGATGATGGTATGGTCCGGTTTTTCAAAATTCCCGGCCAGCGCCAGGATATCGAATTTGTCCCGCGCACCGACCACCAGGTCGACACCATCGATCGCGGCGATCTCATCGGGTTCGAGCTGTGCATAACAGCCGGTGACCACGATAAAAGCCTGTGGATTCTGCCTCTGTGCCCGCCGCACGACTTTCCGGCAATCCCTGTTGGCATCCTGGGTGACAGAGCACGTATTGATGACGTACACATCCGCCTTTTCCCCGAAAGGCAGGATCTCGAAATCCATTCCGCTGAAATGGCGTTTCAGGGTGGATGTCTCCGCGAAATTCAACTTGCATCCAAGAGTGTGGAAAGCCACACTCCGGGACGCGCTGGCGGTATGTGTATGATTGTGCTTCGTCATTTATTTTTGATAGCGGCGGGGACTTGCCTTCAGCGACATGGCCACCCGGTCCTGATTAATGCCTTCTCCGTATTCGTTGCCGGCCGCCCCTGAGACTGCCCATGAGACCGGTCAGGAGACTGTCAATGAGACTGCCCATGAGACCGGTCAGGGATCGGGACATGAGGCGGACTTGCAACTGTCTGTCCTGCCGGCTCAAACGGTAAAAAGTGGCCGATTATTCTCCCTGCAAGATAATCGTTATACAAGAACCTTTCAGGGGAGATAGTACAGGATAATCGCGATCACCACAAAGTTCAGGATTGCCAGGGGGAGCATCCTGGTCCAGCCGAGCCGCATGAGCTGGTTATACTTGAACCGTGGCAAGGTCCACCGCACCCAGATAAATACAAATGAGAAGAACACTGTCTTCAGGATGAAGACGTGGATATCAAGGATTGCCTTCCACACGGGACTCATTTCAGGCAGCCAGTATCCGGCAAACGGCAAGTGGTATCCACCGAAGAAAAATACGGAGATCAGCATGCTTCCGATCACGACGTGCATGTACTCTGCGAGGAAGAAGGTCCCGAATTTCATGGAGCTGTACTCGGTATGAAAGCCGCCTACCAGTTCCTGTTCGGCTTCGACCAGGTCAAAGGGTGCCCGGTTGGCCTCTGCAAATACTGCGATGGTGAAAATGATGAACCCCAGTGGATTCCGGAAGATATTCCACCATAATTCCTGGGATTGGACGATCTCAAGAATGCTCAGGGAGCCGGCAAACAGGATCACCGATGCCAGTGCGACGCCCATGGGCAGTTCGTAGCTGATCATCTGGGCTGCGGCCCGGAGACCGCCCAGAAGGGAGTATTTGCTGTTGGACGCCCAGCCGGCAAGGGTCACGCCGTATACGGACAGGGATGCCACGGCAAGCAGGAACAAAACGCCTACGTTCAGGTCGGTGATGTATACGAATTCGCTGAACGGGATTATGGCGACGGTGATAATGGCTGTGCTCACCGGTATCATGGGTGCCAGGGTATAGAGGAACCTGTTGGCGTTGGTGGGAACGATATCCTCTTTCAGAAAGAGTTTGATCACATCTGAAAAGGGCTGGAAGAGTCCGAGCGGACCAACCCTGTTCGGGCCGTAGCGATTCTGGATGAATGCCGAAACACGCCGTTCCGCGTATACGGCAACGGCTGCCGATGGGAGGAGAAAAAGAAGAACCACGGCGAGCATGACCAGTATCGAAAAAAGTAGAGGATCCATTTATGCGGGTTTTACTTCCGAATCTTGTTCCAGTTTAAGTTGAATGCCGTTTTCCTCATCCATGCGGTCATAGGACACTTCACGGAAGGTACGGAAAGTGCCGGCAATCTCTTCCATGACCTGACGGGATGATTCCCATCCAATATTGTCACTGCCGGTTTCCATCCGGGTAAAAAACTCCCAGGCCGGTATGCAATCGATGCGGTTGGCATCGGTCACCCAGTTGTCGAACTTTGTTCCGTAGTGATCCAGGCGGCCCATGGACATCTCCAGGTTCAGCCGTCGGTTGGTGTACAAGGTTTCTTTTGCCGGGACGGTCCGCTGGATGCGTCCGTCGACATTGACGTAGGAGGCCGCGTGTTCGGCAGCCGTTGTCACCGGGACCACCAGGT
>SKNL01000070.1 GCA_007120555.1 Balneolales bacterium | reverse complement strand
GAATACCATTGAGGTGTACCTGGATAAAAAACAGGAACTCGAAGAGATCGATCCAACGGGAAGACTCCAGATAGCCAGTTGCGGAACGCTCATTGCCCATCTGGAAAAATCCGTATTGAAACGTGGATGGACATCGAAGGTTACTTTCTTTCCGCGGTTTGAGGAACCGGATCTTCTGGCATTTGTTGAAATCGTCAGGCAGGTCAAGCACCGCAAATTGAATGCACCTGCAGAAGAAAGACCGAAGCTGTTTGATACCGGAGGATCCGGCAATAACCTGTCCGAAACGGATATCCTTGTGGTAGTCCGCGAAAAACTCGCCGAGCTGGCAAACCGGAAAGAGATAGGGCTGGTAGTGCATGATGACAGCACTGACCACAGCATCCATACCTATCTGAGGAATCAATGCGGCGAGAAACTCAAGAGTGAACTCTTCAGAAAGACCCTGAATCTTTACCTTCGAACCGATGTATCGGATCGTTCGGTCCCGTTTGAAGACGAGGCATTGCTGTCGGACCGTTTTTTTGATCCCGTCGCTTCCGGATCAAACGGTGGTATGGATTCAGCCAAAGATCTGTTCTTGATACTGACGACCGGCACCGATAACCGTTACGAATGGACCCGTGTGGGACAGGTGCTGGGAGACATCATCATAGAGTTGCGAACCTGGGACAATATTGGTCTTATGTCCCTTCCCATCATAAGCAGTGACAACTGCCGCAGCTGGCTGAAAGAGAAACTGAACCTTGACGGTTATCCACAGTTTGTTTTGAAAATGCAGCCAATCAAACCCAGAGAACATGTACGCAAACGTCCCCTAAAGGAACTCCTGAAATACGGGTTCTGAGTACCGCCCTTCAGGACCTCCAGGCCCTTTTCGTACCATCAAATTGTGCCGTTCTCATTTCCTGCGCTGTTCATTTTTTCATGGACAGTTCGCTTTACCCCCGGAATCCGTTCACAATGGCATCGGCTTTTCCCCCAGTAGCCACTATTGCGTTGCTGTTGGTCCCGCTTTTTTTTCCGGCGTATTCTGCTTTTCTGTTACCGAAATATTTATTTATTTAGGTAAGTGAAGCAACTTCAACCAATAAGCGAGTTTTATAAAAAAAGAACTTTTCAGCTTGACATATAGTTATTTAGATATGTATATTATGAATGAATTAAGAAATATCGCATTAACAATGTCAATCACACACAAATCGGATCTTCTATGTTTGAATGGTTAACACAGCCCTGGCCCTGGTATGTGGCCGGACCGATCATCGGACTTATCATACCCTTGCTATTGTTTCTTGGAAACAAGCAGTTCGGCATCTCATCCAGTTTGCGTCACACCTGTGCCGCCTGCGTTCCCGGCAATATCTCTTTCTTTCAGTATGACTGGAAAAAAGAGGGTTTATGGAATATGATACTTGTGCTTGGAGTCCTGATTGGAGGATTTCTGGGGGGGTATGTCTTCGAAAACCCGGAACCGATAGCACTGTCGGCATCCACCATTGCCGATCTTCGGAACCTGGGCCTGACTGATTTCACAGGTTTCGTGCCGACCGAAGTCTTTTCATGGAGCGGCCTGGGATCGACTCAGGGCATTATCATGATGGTCCTTGGCGGATTCCTTGTCGGATTCGGCGCCCGCTATGCCGGCGGATGCACTTCCGGACATGCCATCAGCGGCATTTCCAATCTGCAGCTGGCCTCCCTGATTGCGGTCATCGGCTTTTTTGCCGGCGGACTCATTATCACGCACCTGATCTACCCGGTGTTGTTCTGACGCCAGCCTAAATAGTCCATATCTCAGAGAATCAATACACAATACAGAAATTTTCCAAAGAGACATTATCATGAATTACTTAAAATACCTGCTGATAGGCACCCTTTTCGGATTTGTACTTACCAAGTCCGAGGTGATTTCCTGGTTCCGCATACAGGAAATGTTCCGATTCCAGGATTTCCACATGTACGGGGTCATCGGGTCAGCCATTCTTGTCGGGATGATCTCCATCCAGATCATCAAACGGTTTAACATGAAGGATGTTGACGGCGAACCGATCTCCATTCCGCCGAAGGATGCGTCCCAGAAGAAACGTTACATCATCGGCGGCACACTGTTCGGCTTCGGCTGGGCATTGACCGGCGCATGTCCGGGCCCGCTTTTCGCCCTGCTTGGCAGCGGTCTCACCATCTTTGTGATACCCATTCTGGCGGCGCTGGCCGGCACCTGGGTCTACGGTGCGGTCCGCGAAAGCCTGCCTCACTGATGAAGTTAGAAAATACCAGTGATTATGCCGGTAGATAACATGGATTAACCGGCACACGGATCAACTGGCACACATACTGATAGCAACCATACGTCACGCAACGAATTTCAAATAACAACCACCAAGAAAACAGAGGAGAATTCCTATGTATTTTCGTCAAATCTTCGAACCCAAACTTGCACAGTACGCCTACATCATCGGATGTCAGAAAACCGGTGAAGCCGTAGTGATCGATCCCATGCGCGATATCCAGCAGTACTATGACATCGCCGAGAAGGAGAAACTCAAGATCACGGCCGCCGCTGACACCCACATCCACGCCGACTATATTTCCGGTCTCCGGGAGTTTGCCGAGCGCGGTGTAAAAGTCTATGCCTCCGACGAGGGAGACGCCGACTGGAAGTATGAATGGCTGATCGGCAGCGACTACGACTACGAACTGATGAAGGACGGTTTCACTTTCATGGTCGGTAACATCGGGATCAAGGCTATCCACACCCCGGGCCACACCCCCGAACACCTGATCTTTGCCGTGACCGACAAGGGCGGCGGGGCGGACAAGCCCATGGGTGTTGCCACCGGCGACTTTATCTTTGTGGGCGATGTGGGCCGACCCGACCTGCTGGAATCGGCTGCAAAAATGAAAGATGTGATGAAGCCCTCCGCGCAGACACTCTACAAATCCATTGAGAAGTTCAAGTCGATGCCCGAGTACATGCAGATCTGGCCCGGACACGGCGCCGGAAGCGCCTGCGGCAAGGCCCTGGGCGCCGTGCCGAAAAGCACGGTCGGCTATGAGCTCCAGTTCAACAATTCCTTGAAGCATGCCACGTCGGAGGATGAGTTCGTCAACTTCATCCTTGAAGGGCAGCCTGAGCCACCGCTTTACTTCGCCCAGATGAAGCGCGACAATAAAATGGGCCCGAAAGTGCTTGGCGGACTGCCCATCCCGGGCAAGACCGAAACTGCAAAACTTGGTGACTTCCAGGGCAACCGCGAGGTGGCGCTGATCGATACCCGCGGACGCGAGGCGTTCATGAACGGGCACCTCAAAGGGGCCATCTTCTCGCCGCTGGACAAGCAGTTCAACACTACGGCCGGTTCCTACATCACCGAGGAACAGCCGATCTACCTGGTCATCGATGAGCAGGATCTGGAGGATGCGGTCCGCGACCTGGTCAATGTCGGGCTTGACAAGATCAAGGGTTACATCCCGGT
>SKNL01000178.1 GCA_007120555.1 Balneolales bacterium | reverse complement strand
TGTCGCGCCGGGCCAGTTCCACATTGTTCTTCTCCACATCGCGCGGACCCACGGCAATGCGCAGCGGAGTGCCCTCCACTTCGTGCTGGGCAAACTTCCATCCCGGCTTGTACTGGTCGCGGTCATCAAAAACAGCGCGTATGCCTGCATCCCTGAGCGATTCCAGGATGGATGCGCCATATTCAAGCACGCGCGCCTGCTCGTCGTCGTTGCGCCAGATGGGCACAATGGCCACCTGCGTCGGTGCCAGCCGCGGCGGTATCACAAGGCCGTTATCGTCGGAATGCGTCATGACCAGCCCGCCGATGAGCCGGGTGGATACGCCCCAGCTCGTAGCCCAGACGTACTTCTCCCTGCCGTCCCTGTCCTGGAACCGCACATCAAACGCTTTGGCAAAATTCTGTCCCAGGAAATGAGAGGTACCGGCCTGCAGCGCCTTACCGTCCTGCATCATCGCCTCAATGCAGTAGGTGTCCATTGCACCGGCAAAACGCTCGGCAGGAGATTTGACGCCGGTTTCCACCGGCATGGCCATATAGTCCTCGGCAAAGGAGCGGTATACTTCCAGCATCCGGTGCGCCTCCTCGCGCGCTTCGGCTTCGGTGGCATGGGCGGTGTGCCCCTCCTGCCACAGGAATTCCATGGTGCGCAAAAACAGGCGGGTGCGCATCTCCCAGCGCACTACATTGGCCCACTGGTTGATCAGGATGGGAAGGTCGCGGTACGACTGGATCCAGTCACGGTACGTATCCCAGATAATGGTCTCGGATGTGGGACGCACGATCAGTTCTTCCTCAAGCTTGGAATCCGGATCCACCGCTACTCCCTCCTCGGTGTTGATCAGGCGGCTGTGTGTGATCACGGCACACTCCTTGGCAAAACCCTCGACATGCTGCGCTTCCCTGGAAAGAAAGGATTTCGGTATGAAAAGCGGGAAATAGGCATTGCGGTGGCCGGTCTCCTTGAACATGGTGTCCAGCTGCCGCTGCATGTTCTCCCAAAGGGCATATCCGTTGGGCTTGATCACCATACAGCCCCGGACAGGAGAATGAGAGGCAAGCTGTGCTTCACGCACAATATCCAGATACCATTGGGAATAATCTTTCGCTCTTTCCGTTATTTTTTTTGCCATGAGAGTTTGTTGCTGAAATTATGAACGTATCACACAAAGTTGTCTGAAATCGATTCAGGATTCGTGGTTGAAAATACGCGTTTCCTCTTCCAGTTTCATCTGTTTATAATTTTTGATTCAATAGGTCAGATAGAATGTCCATGACGATTATAATCCTGCTCATGTGTGTCGGGTTGCCGTCATGGCCATTTCATCTGCTTCCTTTGTGGCTTTCGAAAAAATAAGAATTTTGTTATCTTTCAAACTTGCATAAAATAAGGCGTGGTAGCTCAGTTGGTTAGAGCGTCGGATTCATAACCCGGAGGTCGGCGGTTCAATCCCGCCCCACGCTACAAGCTGCTTTCGGAGACGCACACTCCGAAAAACCCGGAATAATTCGGCAAAAAAAAAGCACCCCATCCTATCATAGACGAGGTGCTTGTTTATCATCTACAGACGGCTATTACCCCATTTGCACTACCAAGTTATTATGGACGGGGGTATCACGCAATCATTGAAAAAACGTATTATTTATACGTGATTTTACGTAGTATTACGCAGCGTCAGCCCGGATCTGCGCCGGAACCTCTCTCAGCTTTGCGATGCAACTATTTTCTTTTCAAAGGCATAGCGCACAAGTCCGGCCGTGTTCCTGATATCCAGCTTGCTCATGAGGTTGGCGCGATGGGTGTCGACCGTGCGGGGACTGATGAACAGTTTATCCGAAATCTCGGTACTGGTATTCCCTTCTGCGATAAGCTTCAGTATCTCGCGCTCCCTTCGTGTCAGCTGTGCGCTTGCGTCTTTATCCTGCTCCCTGCCGGATTGCACCTGACGCACATAGCACGTGTTCATGAATTTGGAAACCGATTGACTGAACGCTTTCTCACCCCTGGACACGGCACGGATGCATTCCAGCAGCTCATTGCGGGCGCTGTCTTTCATCATGTAACCTTTCGCCCCGGCGTTGATCACTTCATCCAGGTACTCCTCTCCAATGTGCATGGTGAGGATCATGATACGGGCATGGGGGTCGAACTCCAGGATCTCCCGCGTCGTCTCTATTCCGTTGCGTTCGGGCATGGTAATATCCAGGATACAGACGTCAGGCCTTTTCTTCCGGTACAGGGCAATGGCCTCGTCACCGCTCGATGCTTCCCCAATCACCTCAATATCATCAGCCGAATCGATCATGCTGCGTATGCCATACCTCAACAGGTCATGGTCGTCGGCCACCAGGACGGTGATACGCTGATTTGGGGTGTTTTTCTGTCTGCTCATCACGATTGCTTGAATCGCATGCTGATGAAATATGGGATATAAAGATACACCGCGTTAGTATCTCCAAGATAACAGAAATCCCGTCAAATTTTCTGCAACTGTTTCAAAAACCGGCATGCCAAATAATTACAAAGAGATTTCAGCGATTAATGTACAATATTTGTACTTTATCACTCTTTTTGCATAACGCTTGCTGCCATCTGCGACAACAGCTTGCCAACTTTTCCAGTCATCATAACAAACATTTCGGCTAAATTCAGAAATGACATTAATCAGAACGCACACATGCGGAGAACTGACCCGGGAACAGACCGGGGAAACAGTAATATTGAACGGATGGGTCGGTACCCGGCGCGACCTGGGCGGGGTGATTTTCATTGACCTTCGCGACCGCTACGGTATCACACAGGTTGTTTTTTCTCCCCAGGACGACAAACAGGCGCACGAACTGGCCGACCAGCTCCGGCCCGAATACGTGATCGGCGTGCAGGGAGAAGTCAGGCAGCGCGATCCCATAAATGTCAATCCGAATGTAAAAACCGGGGATATCGAGCTCCGCGTCAAAAATCTGATCATTTACTCCCGTTCCGAAACCCCGCCTTTCGAAATCCAGGACGACCTCCGGACTAACGAGGACCTGCGACTCAAATACCGGTTTCTCGACCTGCGACGCCCCGTGATGCAAAGAAACCTGATGCTGCGCTCGGCCATCTACCGCCACACCCGCGACTACTTCCACGAACAGCAGTTCGCCGAAATCGAAACCCCCTTCCTCATGCGCAGCACACCGGAAGGCGCCCGCGACTACCTGGTCCCCAGCCGCGTCAACCCCGGAAAATTCTACGCGCTCCCCCAAAGCCCGCAAACCTACAAGCAGATTCTGATGGTCTCGGGCATGGACCGCTACTTCCAGATCGTCAAATGCTTCCGCGATGAGGACCTGCGTGCCGACCGCCAGCCCGAATTCACCCAGATCGACGTTGAAATGTCCTTCGTCGACGAGGAGCAGATCTACACGCTCATGGAAGGCCTGCTCCGGCGCATCCTCAAGGAAGTGGTCGGCGCCGAAGTCCCCGCACCCTTCCCCCGCATGACCTACCGGGAAGCCATGACCACCTACGGCAGCGACAAGCCGGACACCCGCTTCGGCATGAAATTCGTCGACTTCTCCGACATCGTCAAGGACTCCGAATTCCGCGTCTTCTCCAAAACCGTTGCCGACGGCGGCGCTGTTATCGGATTCGTCGTTCCCGGTATGGGATCGCTTGGACGCGGCGTCATGGACCGCCTTACCAAACGCACCCGTGACGAAATCGGCGCCGGCGGACTCATCTACATCAAAAACAACGAAGAGGAGATCTATTCCAGCGTCAGCAAGTTCGTCCCGGAGGTGATGACCCGCGCCATGGTTGACGCCAGTGGCTCGGAAAAAGGCGATCTCATCCTGCTCCTGGCCGGCCCGGCGGAAACCGTCTACGGCCAGCTCGGCGACCTGCGCCTGCTCATGGCCCGTGAGTACGACCTCATCGACACCTCAAAGTTCAACCTGCTCTGGGTCACCGACTTCCCGCTCCTCGAATTCGACAGCGAAGACGGCCGCTACTACGCCATGCACCACCCGTTCACATCCCCGCGTGCCGAAGACGTCGAACTGCTCAAGACCGATCCCGGCAAGGTCCGCGCACGCGCCTACGATCTGGTCATGAACGGCAGTGAGATCGGCGGCGGCTCCATCCGTATCCACGACACCGAAATGCAATCCACCATGTTCGAAGCCCTGGGCATCGGCAAGGAGGAGGCGCAACAGAAGTTCGGATTCCTGCTGGATGCGTTCCGCTACGGCGCGCCACCCCACGGCGGTATCGCGCTCGGGCTCGACCGCATCGCCATGCTGCTCACCGACGCAAAAAGCCTGCGTGATGTCATCGCTTTCCCGAAAAACCAGCGGGCCGTCAGCCTGATGGACAATTGTCCGGATGTGGTGGACGAAGCTCAGCTCAGGGAATTGCATATCCGGCTGGCCCCAAGACTCGGCACCGGCGATAAATGACCCGCAAGCGGACACAAGCCGTACAATGATTTCCGGTTCCCGCATTGTTGGCCCGCACCCGGTTCCCGCTTCCGGGGTTTCTCCGGGTGCCTCTCCCGCTGGCTACTCCTCGTTGAGGATGTCCTTGTAGGTCTGTCCGCCCTTGTACATGTAGTTGATCCCGTTGAACGCCGCCACGCGATAGGCCTCGGAATAGGTGGGATAATTGTGCACCGTATCCAGGAAATAACGCGCGCTTCCCCCGAAGTTGAGGACCGCCTGACCGGTATGGATAAGGTCACATGCCCCGGATCCCACGATATGCACGCCAAGAAGACGCAGCGATCCGGACTCAAAGACCAGTTTCAGCATCCCGCGGGGGGTCCGTGCGATGTTGGATTTGGTCAGGTTCCGGTAATACGCCCGCCCGACGGTCACGTCGCCGATCTGCTTTTTCGCCTCCTCTTCCGTCAGGCCGACACTGGCAATTTCCGGGATAGCGTAAATGCCGTACGGAATAATGCTCTCCGTATCCAACCTCGAAATACCGAACATGTGGCAGGACGCGTTCCTTCCCTGTGAAAAGGATACCGAAGCAAGGCCCGGATATCCGATCACATCTCCCGCAGCATACAGGGATGGAACGTTGGTCTGGTTGTTCTCATCCACCTGAATAAACCCTTTGTCATCGGTTTTGACCCCCAGTTCTTCCAGCCCGAGATGTGCCGAGTTCGGTTTGCGGTCACCGAAATAGAGGACCAGCTGCGTTTCAATGACATGCATTTCTTCGGTGTCCTTGTCCTGATACTTGACTTCGGTGCAGTTTCGCAGAGGGTTGGGACCGACCTGAAGCACACGCGTCCGGTTGAAAATCTTGATGCGGGCTTCATCCAGCGCCGCATTGAACTCCTCTTTGATCTCCCTGTCCAGGAACACCAGGTAATCCTCCTGGCCGTTCAGAACGGTGACCCGTGTTCCGAGTGCGGAAAACACCGTGGCGAATTCCATGGCCTGGATGTTTGTGCCCACTATGACCAGCTGTTTCGGTATGTAGTGGATATCCAGGATCGACCGGTTGTCCAGGACCGTGACATGATCGATCTCAAACTCATCCGGTTTCGTCGATGTGGCACCGGTGGAGATCAGGATGTGATCGGCCGTGAACCGTTTTTTCTCGCCATCCTCGCTGCTCACCTCAACGGTATGCGCATCCAGGAGGCGGCCGAACCCCAGTGCGGTATCAACTTCGTTCTTGATCAGACTGTCTTTTATCTCACTGTTCTGGGTTGCCAGCACCCGGTCCTTGTACCGCAACACGTCACGCATCTGAAAGCGGTCATAGGGCTTTATGCCCTCATCGCCAAACTGGGAAGTGTACCTGTGGATGCTGCTGGCGGTTTCCCTGAGGGCCTTGCTCGGGACCGTGCCGGTATTGATCCACGTTCCGCCCAGAAATGTTTCATTGGCTTCAATGATCAAGGCTTTTTTGTCGAACTTGGCAGATTGCATGGCGCAGGAGAAGCCTGCCGGACCGCTGCCAAGGATGATGACATCATAATCTCTGCTCATGTTTCCATCCGTATTGATTCTACAGTTTTTAGCGACAACAAGTGCTGTCAACAAGATAGCATGAAATTCCCTTCATGACAGAAATTATTTCCGGATGCATGCTGTTACAGTATAAGTGAACGACATCGATTGCTAACGAAACAAACAAGTACATTAAAATAAAATCGACAGAGGTATAACATGGCTTTCAAACTTCCCGATCTTCCCTATGCTTACGATGCGCTCGAGCCGCACATCGATGCAAAAACCATGGAGATTCACCACACCAAGCACCATCAGACCTATATTGACAAGGCCAATGACGCCCTGAAGGGACACCCGATGGCCGACCGTCCCGTCGAAGAGGTGCTCCGGAACATTGACAGCCTGAATGAGGACATCCGTCAGGCCGTGATCAACAACGCCGGCGGCCATGCCAACCACTCGCTCTTCTGGGAAGTACTGAGTCCGGATGGCGGAGGGGAACCAAAAGAAGCCGTGGCAGAGGCCATAAACAAGTCTTTTGGCTCATTTGAAACGTTCAAGGAAAAATTCGCAAACGCGGCCACCACCCGCTTCGGATCCGGCTGGGCCTGGCTGGTGGTAAACAAGAACGGCGACCTGGAAGTCATTTCCACAGCAAATCAGGACAGCCCGCTCATGAAGGGGCTGGTACCCATCCTGGGATTGGATGTCTGGGAGCACGCTTACTACCTGAACTACCAGAACCGCCGTCCCGACTATGTCAAGGCATTCTGGAATGTAGTGAACTGGGACAAAGTGGAAGAAAACTTCAAAAACGCCCAGAGCTGAATTATCGCAAATGCGGCAATGCCGGGCACAACATGATGACCGTCAGAATCTGATGTGCGCCTCCGCGTGACGGAGCGCGTGCATCAGACTCCCATACATCATTCAGGCGGAGTGCCCAGTGTGACTTCCACCCATTGTTCATACGGGTCGCCCATGCGCCTGAGCAGGCGGTTGACCCGCTCACGATCTTCCTGGCCGGTATCGGTGCGCGTCCGTCCACTGGCTGTCTCACTTGAGATAAGAGGGGCGGTGCCACGGACATCCATGTCAAGCAGGCGTACCGGATCTATCTCAAAGCCGATATCAATGGTTTCCCCCGGTGTGATATCAGGGGAGAACTGGCTTGTGGATCTGGTTTGAAGCGGAATGGCAAAGGAGATCCTGCCCGATCGTTCATCGTCATCCAGATGCAGCATGAGGCTCTGGGCGCTCAGTTGGGCTACGGGAAAAGGAAACGGTTGCATCGGGTCCCGGCGGCTTGTCCGCTGAACCAGAAGTGCGTTTTGCCTGCTGTTTCGTTCCGCAGCCTCTTTTATGGACCGGTTTTCCGGGAAATTGCTCCAGTTTGGCTCATCAAGATATCCCTGCTGTGCGCCCGGAAAGTTGCCAAGCTGATAGTAGATGCCCGACGGATACGTCACACCGAAGGAGCGTTTGGCAGAGTTGCTGCCATCTATATATAACGTGAACCCGAACTCCCGGGCATGCTGGTACCGGCGGCTGCTCAGGAAGTCCACCAGCACATAGAGATGGGTCTCGTCATTGGAGACATAAAAGACAAGATCATCCACAAATGTCCGTTCTGCCGTCCGTGTGAGGGATTCCAGATGGAAAGATTGACCGGATGTTTCCGGTGTGTTGAACTGACTGGCCACTTTCGTTGTTGAAGAGCAGGAAAGAACCAGGAAAAATGGAGCAATAAGCAACGCTAACGTTCGAAAATATTTCATCTTACAAAGTTTTTTTGTACGTGCCGGATATGCATTTGCACCTGTCCAGCGTTGTACTGTGCACATAATCCAAATAGTAACTGTAAACTTCAACGTAAAAAGAGATCGGAATTATGCAATTCGGTTATGGAATCGGACCTGATACGTCCTGGATGAGAAAAGAACTTACGGATCTTGGTGTTAAGGAGCTGACTGCTCCGGATGAGGTGGACCATGTTTTCACCGATGCCAAGGGAACCATGCTCCTTGCGATCAACTCCGTGTGCGGATGTGCCGCAGGCAACGCACGTCCCGGACTCAGGCTTGCCATGGGCCACTCCAAAAAACCGGACAATGTGTACACGGTTTTTGCAGGACAGGACAAGGAAGCAACGGCCAGGGCACGGGAGTATTTCAGCGATTTCCCGCCCTCTTCACCTGCATTCGCCTTTTTTGTGGATGGGGAGATAAAAGCCATGATTCCACGTCATCGTATTGAAGGCCGCACGGCACAGGAAGTCTCGGACGATATTGTGATGATTTTCGACACGTTCTGCAGCCCGTAAACCGGCTGAGTCGGCGTTTTTTGTTGCTGCAACCACCTCAGCTGCCTCTGCCGCCGCCGTTATCGCAACTGCCGTTACCACTGCTGCCGTTGCTGCCGTTACCGTTGCCGCCGTTACCACTGCTACCGTTGCTGCCGTTACCGTTGCCGCCGTTACCGCTGCTACCGTTGCTGCTCCCACCATCCAAACACCTGCTTTTTTCCCTCACGCGGATCAATGATGGCGCCAAGCTGCATGAGCATGCGGTATAACCCGATGTGCGCGCGCGTGACGTAAATGAAATGATGGGTGCCGCGCGGCTCCGGCTGCGAGGCGGCTTCCCTGACCAGTTCCCGGTATGCGTGACGGAAGCTTTCATCACCGAAATCGAAGGCATGGGTGCGGTATGGCGATATCACAAGGTCGCCAAAGGTCTTGCAAAGCTTGAAAAAGGACTCTTCATATTCGGGATCACGGGAATGCGCATCCAGCAGACCGAGACGGGTGTACAGCTCCCGCAGCACGCCGGGGTCACTGCCCAGATGAAGGGGAAGCAGGGAAACATAATCCCTGAAAAACCCGGCCGGACACACCTTGATGCAGCCAAAATCAAGTACGCCGAGCCGCCCGTCACCGGAGAGCATGTAGTTGCCCGGGTGCGCGTCGGCATGCAGCGTGCGGGTGTCGTTGATCTGGGCGTGGAAGAAATCCCACAAAAGCTGGCCGTAACGGTTCCGCTCTTCCGGCCGCGGATCGCGCGCCAGAAACTCGCCGATGTGCTCACCGGTCAGCCGGGTCATTGTCAGGACCGAGGAGCTGGAATATTCCGGCAGATATTCCGGAATCCAGAACCTGCTGTCGCCGTACCTTTCCCGGAATTGCGCAATCTGTTCCCCTTCGTGAAGATAATCGGTCTCTTCCATCATCTTGTCGTACACTTCCCCGAAATAGGCATCCGTCTTGTCGCTTTTGACCATCCCGCGGAATACCAGCTTGGCCATACTCAGGTCCGAACCGATACTGACCCGCACATTGGGATACTGGATTTTGACCATCACAGTCCGGCCGTCCCGCAGCACCGCTTCATGCACCTGTCCGATGGATGCTGCCGCCGAAGCCTCGGAACGGAACTCCGCAAAAATGTCTTCCGGATAGCTGCCCAGTTCGTCCTTGATGATCTGCCGCACCAGGGCCCGGCTGATGGGCGGGACCCGGTACTGTGCCTGGGACATCACATCCACAAATTCCTCGGGGAGCAGCCCGTGATCCAGACTGAGCGTTTGGGCCAGTTTCAGCGCCGTGCCGCGGAGTTTTGAAAACTCGTCATAGAGATAGCGGGCGTTGCTGGTGTGCAGCTCGCTTCGATGCTTGTCACTGGCGCCGTTGCCATTGAAGCGGTTCTTGAGATGGTGCAGCGCATAGTTGGTGCCGACCCGCAACCCTGTCCGCGCGATGCGGGCGCTGCGTTCAAAACGGGATGATGGAAACTCACTCATGGAAACTCACTTATGTAAATTCATTCATAATCCTGAAATTTCAGAAACTCAGAAACCTAAGAATCTCAGAAACTAAAAAACTCAAAACCTGAGAAACCTCAGATCCTCATAATCTGAGAAACTCAGAACCTCAGAAACTTTTGGAATACGGAAACGGGCGTCCATATGGAGACAAATCCGTTTTGCACCAGGTATTTTCCAAGGTCCAGCGTGTTGTCGATAACCCCGTTGTAGAGCATTTCATTCAGGAGGCTGACGGTTTTTTCCGCCAGCGCCATGACTTCCGGTTCGGAATCCGGATGCGTCAGCCAGTAGCCGGTCATGTGCAGATATTCGCGGCTCCACCAGGTGTAGACCGGGGAGACAAGAAGCAGCTGGTGCGAAAACGCAATACGGTTGTCCGACTCGGTGAACTGACGGAACAGCCGTGCCACCGAGTGTTCGAAACGGGTGGATGTGAAACGATCCAGGATAAACGGATGGTATGTGCTGCGGACAAAAGGTTCCTGATCGCGCATCATGTCCATGCTGGTCAGAAAAAAGTTGAGCAGCTTTTCGCCGACCGTATAGTCCTCAAAATCGGGAATCGCATCGGTCATGATCCGGTACTGGTCCACCATATGACAATAACATGCGTCAATCCACTCGTCGGTACTCTGGAAATGGCTGCGGATCTCGTTCAGCGGTGTGCGGGTGATTTGAGACAGATCAGTGAGATCAAGACGCGTATAATCGCGCTGCCCGACACGGAACAGTTTTTCTGCCAGCCGGGCGGATGATTCATCCATGCCGACCCGGACTGCCACCGCCGGTTGCAACCGGCCGGCTTCCGCTGCGGACTGTCCATTGCCGTTCTCATGACTTGAGGTGTGTTCGGTTTTTTGTGCCATTGCTTTGCTGTTGAGGGTGAAAGGATTGTGAGTCAGCCAGGAAGAGATTGCGAGTCATTCAGGATAGAAACGTTAATCGGATCAGGAATGAATGTTAATTAAGGAACGAATGCGAATTGATGGGAATATATCGGCGGTTTGCTGGTATTGCTTCATCTTCCCAAACGCATGGGACCGGCATTAGATTCCGGGGGACGGTGGCCGTTTGCCGCTGGGTGCGGTCGCTCATGCCTGCCTGCCGGACGCCATCCGGCCCCAAAAAAAATTCTTGTCCCGCGTTGTATGAAAGCGTTGGAATCAGTATCGTTGGTGACGATATTTCGTTGTACCGTGGACGGCAAACATACAGATCCGAATTATTATGACGAACTCTTTCTGGCGGGAAGCGCTTGACCACATTCCAGGTCTTTTTTTGATTTTCAGAGTGGATGAAAAGCAGCATGCACACCTTATTTTTGCAAATTCGCACATAAGAAATGTCCTCGGCTACAAGCCGGAGGAATTCGTGCTTGCATCGGAATCAGAAGGATCCAGGGTTCAGGCAGAAGTGGAGGGACTGGTGGATCAGATCGCGGACCAGAGCAAGAACGGCAACGGCGGGCAGAAGCCGGTCTGTCGTTTTCATTCAAAACGTGCCGGAGAACACGATTTTCACTATGCATTCCGCATATTTACGGTCAAGTCGGCCCCCCATCCGTTTATAGCGGTTTCCATGGAGCATGTTAAGGGAGAATCCCCGGGAACTGACACCGAAGATTCGGTGTCCGGCCAACGGCATATCGGTTTTATTGCAGAATCGTCGCTGATGCAGGCGCTCATGCGCAAGGTGGATGCGCTGGCCGATCAGCACGTCCACCTGCTCTTTCGCGGGGAACGTGCTACCGGAAAGCGCACGCTTGCCAGGCAGGTGCTCCAGGCAGGAAAACTTCATGGCGCCTGTGGTATGGAGTGGAATCTGGAGACCATGCCTGTATCAGAGCAGAATCGGGTGGTGGACAGCCTCTGCGGCAAACGCGCACGTGCTGGTTCCCTGCCGGCTGACGAGGCTCTTGTTTTGCTGATAATCGAGATCAGCATGCTTACGGAAACCAACCAGTCGAAGCTTCTGGGCTGGCTTCATGACAGGCAGGGGGCGGGCGCGGACACAAGGGTACTGGCAACCACATCCTTTTTGCTGGAAGAACGGATGCAGCAAGGAGAATTTTCGCCGGACCTGTATTATTTCCTGAGCTTCGAGACCCTTCTCTTGCCCCCGCTTTCCCAGCGCCGAGATGACTTGCGCATTCTTGCCGAGGGCTGGGTGCGCGCTGCAGCCGCTGTTTTGCAGCTGGGCGATCTGCACGTCCCCGATGCAGCGATTGAGCAGCTGCTCGGTCATGCATGGACCGGAAACTTCCGCGAGTTTCAGGAGGTGATGCGGCGTTCGCTCCTCTCATCTCCGTCCGGGTCCTTTCAGCTGATGTTGCAGGAGCCGGTGCCGGCACGGAGCAATGACCGCAGAAGTGCCTCAGAACAGGTACTGAAACCGGCAGCCGCGGAACAGGGAGCCCATCCCCCCGGGAAATCACACATGGGAGCCGGTGCCGGTGTAGATCTTCTTTCAGGTGAAGTGATGCCATTTGACGAAATGAACCGCAGATACCTGGAAAAAGTCCTCCGGAAAACGGGAGATAAAATCTATGGAGAGGATGGGGCGGCCCGCCTGCTCGGGATGAAACCTACGACACTGCAAAGCAAGCTGAAAAAGCTTGGCGTCCGTTAATCCCGATTCCAGATACCCCTGGTGGCTTTTTGCGAAGGCGGACGTGCTGCCACCGGATTGTTTTCAAAATAAAGTTTGACAAGGATAATCAAAAGGGTGTATATTTGAAGTCTGCCGCGAAAAGCGAGCAGGATGTTCTTTGACCGGATGGAAAGACAAGAAAATCGCATAGCGAGCCCC
>SKNL01000197.1 GCA_007120555.1 Balneolales bacterium | reverse complement strand
CCTGTCGTCATCGGCGATCCATGTGCCATGGCGTCCGGCCATATCCTCCCAGTGGATGTCCATCGGCATGAAACCGCGCTCGCCGCCCTGGAAATGGAGATGGTCGGGAGCGGACGCACCGCAGCGCGGACCGTTGTAGAACAGCGTGTAGTACCGGCCCATGGCGGCGGAGAGATCGAGCATCGGCTCAAAGGCGCCGCGGATGAGCTGCGGCACATGGTCCAGATGCGGGATGGTGAAGTGTTCGCTGAAGATGGGGAACGGATTACCCAGCACCATGTAATCACCGTGCAGCACCCCTTTCTGTTCGGGTGGAAGATGCTGCTGACACAGGAAGCATTTGCGTTCTTTGATCGTTTTTTTGTCGACTTTGGCCGAGCTGGATACGATACGGCCCGGGTTGAACTGCACCGTCATGCCGAAGCCGTCAAAGTCGAATGTGCGCACCTGCACGGTTTCGAGGCTTTCGAAACCCTTGCCGAGCATGGGCCAGTTTTCGCGCTGATGGCGGAGCAGGGCGCGGGACTGCATGGCCAGATCTGCCGGTACGCCGTGCTCGTCGCTCGGGATGCCTTCCCGGGCGGCCAAGGTATCGGCCGTTTCCACCTTGCCCAATCTGCCGGGCGCGACTTCCCTGACGTCAGGTTCAATACCTGCCAGATACGGCTTCATCTCCTCCGGGGCCAGAGCGCGGCCCGCATCGACGTTACTTTGGTCACTCATGGCTCTACGTTTTTCTGTTACGCTTTCCCGGTGTTTTTCAGCTGGCGTGCACGCAGTTCAAACGTCCGGATTTTGTCCTTGTAGGCATTATGCGCATTCTGTCTCGTGATATCAAGCGAAGCATCGGTGTTGTCTTCCCAGCGCCGCACACAGTAGATCGGGTCGTAGATACGGCCGATCTGGTAGTTGCGGGATATGGCCAGTCCGACCGCATAATCTTCGCCGTAGCTCACGTTCGGTATGCGGATGCGGCGCAGGACCGGCGAATAGAACGCACGCGGGGCACCCAGTCCATTGATACGGATGGCGTTGTTGCGACCGTTTTCGGGAGTCCACTCGCGATGGTCGATCACCCCGGGAGGGATCTCGTTCAGATCGATGTCGGTCATCATGTAGCTGCCCACGACCATGGCGCATTTTTCTTCACGGAACACATCCAGTATCTGCTGGATGGTGGTCTCGTCCTTGTAGATATCGTCACTGTCGAGCTGGATCGCATACTTGCCGCAGTGCTCGCTGAACACGGCTTCATTCCAGCATCCCCCAATGCCCAGATCTTTCCGCTCCGGGATGATGTGCTTGAGCCGGGGATCTTTGTCTGCAATTTCCTTGAGGATGTCGGTGGTGCCGTCGGTGGAGTAGTTGTCCACCACGATCAGGTTGAATTCGGTATCGACCTGCTGGATGAGCACCGAATCGACGGCATCGCGGATCGTCCGGGCGCGGTTCATCACCGGGATGACGACCGAGGCTTCCAGCGACCAGTCGCCGTTCTCTTCCTTCACTTCCTCGAACACGGGCTCGAGGTATGCGCCGATGGCCTTGAGATGCTGCGTAAACGCCTCCTCCATTTCGATCTGCACCTTGCGGTTTTTCGGATCGACATAGTCGAACATCTTCTCGCCCGACTTGCGGGTGTCGGTGGCTACCGTGCTGTAGAGGAATTCCGTGATCCGGGTGAGGGTGTAGTCCTGGGAGATGCGCAGGCGGACATCGTACCAGCCGGCGAAATCGAAATCCTTCTCAAATGCATCCACCGCTTTTTTGAGCGCTTTGGTGCGCAGCAGCACGAGCGGACCGAAATCAAAATCGTCGCGCACACTGCCGAACTGGTAGTCGGTCACCGGATGCGCAGTGCTCTTGTCACCGGCGATCTGCCGGAAATCGGAGTATACGATACCGGAACCCGTATCCTCGGCCACCTGTATCATCCGCTCGATGCAGAATTGCCCGGGTGCGATCAGGGTGTCCTTCAGGAGCAGCAACACATACGGTGTATCGGTCTTTTCCAATATCTTGCGGAACGTGCCGTTGCTCATGAATGCATCCACCTGTAGATCGACGGTTTTCTCTTTCTGAATGCCGGTGGGCTTCTCCGTGAGCAGGTAGGCGGCGGCGGTCAGTTCCGAGCCGGCAAAAGCGTCAATGGTTTTCTCTGTGTGTTTTTCGCCTTGAAATGGCAGAAAGAACGTCAGTTTTTTTGACATAACGTATCGATAAAATTAATTTGTAATAACTATCCCTGTAACATCGGACCGCATGAAGGCCCTGATATCTCAATATTCGTTTCAATTTACGGAAACGGCAGGTGAAAGCCAATGCAGGGACGAAGCTTTCCTGATGATTTCGACACAAAGAATATCCCATTTTTATGATAAAAACATGAAAAAAAGGCTTTTTTTTAGAGTTTTTTCAAAATTCATGCGTAGATTACTTTAATCACATCCAAAACCGGGAGATTATACTGAATACCGGGACATTACACTGACAACAGGGACACAAAACATATCTTATTGCAATGAAATTTTTAACCATTCTCTTTCTTTTTCTCATTCCTGCGGCCATGATCATGACCGGCTGCCAGGCGGAACCTTCCAAGGCAAACCAGCCCCGCGTCAAGACGGGACTTGAAGTGCTGGTCGATCGTGATTTTGATGTACTGCAGGGCAAGCGGGTCGGACTCATAACCAACGCCACCGGAGTGGACCATAGCCTGCTCTCTATTGTGGATATCTTCCATCAGGCGGAGCAGGTGAATATGGTCGCGCTCTTCGGACCAGAGCACGGGGTGCGCGGAGACTATGACGCCGGCGTCTACGTGGAAAGCTACATCGATGAGCAGACCGGCATCCCGGTGTTCTCCTTGTACGGCCCCACCCGCAAACCCACGCCGGAAATGCTCGAAGACATCGACGTACTGGTTTACGACATCCAGGACATCGGCGCACGCTCATACACCTACATCAGCACCATGGGCCTGACCATGGAAGCCGCCGCCGAGCTGGGCATTGAATATGTCGTGCTCGACCGGCCCAATCCGCTGGGTGGAAACCGTGTGGAAGGCAACGTGGCCGAGGAGGGCTTCTTCTCCTTCGTGAGCCAGTACCCCATCCCCTATGTTCACGGACTCACCGTGGCCGAACTGGCCGTGTTGCTCAACGAGGAAGCGATGCTTGAGGGAGGGGTACAGGTGGATCTCACCGTAGTGCCGATGGAAAACTGGCGGCGCGAGATGACTTTTCATGATACGGGCCTGAACTGGGTACCGACCTCGCCGCACATCCCCCATGCCAATTCCCCCATCTTTTACGTGGCTACCGGCAAGTTCGGTGAGCTTCAGATCCTGTCGGAAGGAGTCGGCTACACCCTGCCGTTCGAGATCTTCGGCGCCGAGTGGATCGACTCGGACCGGCTGGCAGCCAACCTGAACGCACGCGATTTCCCCGGCGTCCTTTTCCGTCCCGTTTCGTGGCGGCCTTTCTACGG
>SKNL01000051.1 GCA_007120555.1 Balneolales bacterium | reverse complement strand
GGAGCAGGTGCCAGGGCTGGTGTCCCGTCCGGCCCCATGGTCATCCGGAGCACAAGACGGGCCTGGTCATCCGCATTGGATCCCACACCGGGGTTGACCAGAGGCTGGAAGAAAAATCCGCCCCCGGCCTCTTCCATCTGTTCGGCCAGGATGTTCGGAAACGAGTTGAGCTGTCCGTCCCGGTGCAGAGCATTGTCGGCATAACCTGCCGTCAGGGAGTTCCCGATAGCAACATAGCTGCTGAAATCGGCCTGACCGGAATCCGGGGTACGCTCATTGAGTGTCGGTTCGCACTGGACAAGTACCATGATGGCCAGCGCAAACAGGGAAAGTTGAGTTAACCGCTTCATAATTGTCGTTTTTTAATGATGGAAATTCTTTCTGGTGGATGCGTGACCGGAATCGAGGGTCACGGATTAAAGTAGCAGAGCCTGTCTCAGAACCGGTGGGAAATAGAAAAGCCGGGGATCCAGGCGCGTGTCACGAATTCGCCGACCGGCACCGTGCCAAATGTCCCGGCGTCCATGGCATCCTGAGCTGTCTGCTCCCTTGGAGTTGAAAGTACGAGCAGTACGGAAGCATTAAGATCGGTCTGCGGGGTGATGGCAAAACCGAATCCACCGGAAATCCCTATCCGGTCAACATCGGGTGTTTCGGGAGTGAGATAACCTTCATCGACCGGGGATGGGTCGTAGTAGCTGCCAAGCCTGAGCTGCAGGCGGTCGTTGAAGTCATATTCCCCGCCGATACGGAAAATCCAGCGGTCATTATAGTTCCGGAGCCCGATGGAATTGAGTATTTCCGGATTCTGTTCAAATTCAAAGTTCAGGTTTTCGTAGGCACTCCAGAACGTCAGGTTGGCGTCCAGATTCAGCCTGAGATCATCCGTGGCCTTGAATCCCAGTCCGAAACTGAGCACGGCCGGAAGCGGCAGGGCTGCATCGAAGCGGTTGCCTTCAGGGAATGTCCCGCTGAGGGACGTTGGGACGGTGAAATCGGCATCGCCCCCTGAAATTTCCATATCAAGCTGAGAGCGGTAGGCCGCACCAAAGGAAATCTGGTCGGTGATCTTTCCATGGACGCCCACATTGAAACCAATTGCCGTGGTTGTTCCATCAAGTTCCACCATGGGGGTGAAATCATCCTGGGCATCAACCGGCAAGTCTCGCTGAACGTTGACGGCACCGTAGGCAAAGATGAAGCCGGCACCGACGCCGATGCGGTCACCGATGCGGTAGCTGAGTGTCGGCTGGACAAATATGGCCGTCAGGGATATTTCACTGAGAAGGAAACGATATTTCCATCCCTCTTCCCAGCGCAGGGCATTTCCATAGGGAGTATAAACGCCGATTCCGGCTCTCAGATTTTCTATCGGAGTGACGTAGCTGGCATAGATGCTGAACGGCGTGCGTATGGGACTGTCGGTTTTGGCAACATAGCTGGAGGGTGCCGGGGCACGGTAATGGGTACTTATGAAGGTGGCGCTGGATCCAAGAAGGATCGCATTGTGATCGACGATGGCAAGGCCCCCGGGATTAAGTCCAATGGTGGCAATATCCAGCGGCATTCCTACGCCGGTATGCCCCATGGCAATTTGTCTTTGTCCCAGTAGATTGAGTTGGTATCCACCTGCAAGGGCTGTCGATGCAGAAAAACACAGAACAAGCAGGCTTGCCGTGATGACGGTAAGTGATTTTTTCATGAGCAATTTCCGATTAATGGCAGTTCGGTGGAAAAAAGAGTCGCCCGTCTCAGGAATAATGAACACTCTGCCAGTATGCAAAAACCGGATGCAGAGGATGCTCGCGATACCGGATAAACCCCAGGTAAAATATATATATGTAGTCTTGGCACGTCACGGCACGCCTGGACGGATTGCCGTAATTTAAGGTAATGGACGGGATATGCAAATAAATAAGTGCAATTTTATCGAATTTTTCTCACCAGATGCAGCCCGTCACGAACGGTAAGTACCACGTTTTCGACATTTTCGTCCTCCGCAATCATACGGTTCAGACGGTCAATTGCCGCTGTTTTCTGGTCTGCCGGCACATCCTGATCACGTGTTTTCCGTTCCCCGCCATGCACTCCTGATGCCACTGGAACATCGGCGGCGTACGTTTCCATGTCGCTTGAGCAGCCCCATACTTTCCCGCCCCAGAATGCATTATCAACAACCAGAAGGCCGCCGGGTGCAAGTCTCGGCATGACCCGCTCATAATATTCCGGGTAATGTTCCTTGTCGGCATCCAGAAACACAAAGTCAATCTGATCCGGCCAAGGTGTTTCAAGAGCCGGTCCCATGCATAACCGGATTTCGGCCCGACGGCCGTTTCCATGCCGATTTGTATCTGCGGGGGTGTGTATTGCGTCTGAATGAGGCGTTTTTTGATCGGTGTATATTGTGTGTGCATCAGGCGTTTTTTGATCGGTGCAACTTTCCTCCGTCATTTCATTGCGGTATCGTTCAAAAAAACGGCGGGCGATATGCGCATACTTCTCATTCGTCTCACAGGTGACCAGCGAACCATCCGGCGGAAGCGCCGTGGCCATCCACAAGGAGGCATACCCGGTAAATGTCCCGATTTCAAGCACCGACCTGGCACCGCTGATGCGAACCAGTATATGGAGGAAGCGTCCTACCACCGGGCCGCTCAGCATGTCATCGTAGCGCAGCTCCCGGACTGTTGTCTCCCGAAGCTCTTTCAGCAGTGCGGGCTCCCCGCGCATCATAAGCCCGGCATATTGAGATGCTTTTTCAAAAAAACTCATGGGGCGACAATTTGCAGGATGATCTTGCGAAGTGGCAGGCCGTGCTCCGCAGCTGCAGACGGAACGCTTTGCAGTGAAAGAAGATCCGGCAATGGATCCCCCTGCAAGGCGGGCAGCAGGTGTGGAACAAGCTCCCTTCTGAGCGAATGGCGGATTACAAAGATACCGGTCCGTATTCGCCTTGCCTCAAGGCCGAAGGGCAAAAGCAGCTCTTCCAGAATGTCTCCGAGCTCTTTTTTCCTGAATACCGCCGTCACGTAAATGCCGGCTGTTATCCCCGGCTCGTAAATGAAATCCGTACCGGTATGTTCCGATATCACAAACAGGGCCCGGTCCAATGGCTCGTTACGGAATTCAAAACTCCAGGGACCGGATTTTTGCATGCCTGATACCTGATGAACACAAGGGGCCGGCGAAAGTGTTGCTGTAGCCTGACAGACCATGGCAAACAGAGTAGCAGACAACAGGCACAGGGTCACCGCCAGTGTCCGACTCACATCTCGCAATATGCGTAAATGCCTCCGGGAGCTGCTCATGGTAAGAATTGCTGTGTCGCCGGGATTGTTTCCGGCCAGGGACCCCGGGAAAGAGACCCGGGAAGTGATTTCAGATTAGTGACTGATTGTTCGCGACGGATGGATGGCGATGGATAGACAGCGGCTGCAGGCCATGGGCTTTTACTGCCGCATTGCCATCTGCATTGCATTCACATTCACCTT
>SKNL01000019.1 GCA_007120555.1 Balneolales bacterium | reverse complement strand
TCCACAACCTGCCCGTAACTGCTTATGATGCGCCGGATCCCGTCGGCCTGCTCCCCCTTTTTGAACATGGACCCGCCCCGCCACTGTCCGCCCGACATGGCCCGGAACAACGCGAATGGCGCCGGCGGGACAAGGAACGCCGAAAGCACCCCCTGATTCACCCGCTTCCAGTAATCGATGAAATCGCGGTAGGCAGCCGCATCCTTCGGCGAAACTTTTGCAATGGACTCCATGGTCTGCTCCACCGACCGGTGGAAATGGATCACACCGCCGCCCGGCACCGGGTACGACATGAACGGGTCCATTTCGATGTATTCCAGCCCGTATTTTTCCAGTTCAAGGTCGGCTACCACCGGCGTCTGGTGGATCATGAAATGTGCCGAGGACCCCACATCAATCCGATATCCGTCAGGGGCTTCCGGCGAGTGGAACATAGGTTCGGTGCAAACCGCGCCACCCAGGGTATCGCGCCGCTCCACAACACACACTTTTTGTCCGGCCCTGGCCAGATAACACGCAGCTGTCAGCCCGTTATGTCCCGATCCTATTACGATTACATCATGCATCCTTCCGGTATCCGTTATTAAATGAAACTTTTCAAGAATAATTCCGTATTTGTAAAGACTATTATGTATCCTGGCTCCGGTCGAATGATAAATACAATTTATGAGTTTTGTTTGATTCAAAAATTGTAATTTATTCCCTCTAAAAAAACCATCTATATTTCCGATTATGGGCTTTCTGAAATCCTTTTTCGCATCGCTGCTGGCGATTTTTGTCTCATTGTTCCTTCTTTTCCTATTCGTACTGATCCTGGTCATCTCCTCAGCGCGTGAAACCGAGCCCTTTGTCAGGGATGGCACCGTGCTCGAAGTGCGGATGGGCAGCACACTGATGGAAAGGCCTCCTACCGACCCGTTCAGCATGCTCTTCATGGATCCGTCCCGTGAACCGGTAACCCTCCAGGGACTTCGTTCCAACCTGGAGAAAGCGGCAGCAGACGACCGCATTGAGGGTGTATGGTTCAAAATGAACAACATCTCAGCGCCGTGGACAAATCTCATTGCCCTGCGGGACGAAATGATGGCATTCCGCGAAACGTCCGGCAAATTCATCTATGTTTCCACCGACGATATCGGTTTTAACGAGCAAAGCTACTTTCTGGCAACAGCAGCCGACTCCATTTTTTCACCTCCCGAAACCTTCTTTGAACTCGACGGATTTTTCATCCAGGCCGTCTTTTTCCCGGACCTGCTCGATAAAATCGGCATCCAAGCCGAGATATTCCGGGCCGGTGACTACAAAAGCGCCGTGGAACCGTTCTTCCGTCGCGACCTGTCAGAGGAAAGTGAGATGCAGCTTCAGGCCATCGTTGACAATGTCGCCGACACGTTCCTTTCGGCCGTGAGTGAACGGACCGGAATGACGCGTGAAGAGCTGGACAATATGATGAACGAAAGCCCGATCCTTACTTCCAAGGGAGCCTACGAAGCCGGCTTCATCGACCTGTTGACCTATCCGGATGATGTCGAAGACCGTCTTGAGACACGGGTCGTTGAAAACGGGAACAAGGAACTCCGCACCATCACCTACCAGCGGTACAACCGGGTCAAGAAGTCTACGGCTGGCGTTGAAAAACCCGACACCAAAGACAAAATCGCCGTCATATATGCCTCAGGCAATATCATGCCCGAATTTGACTCGGAATCCATTTTCCCCGGTTCCGAAGATAACATCACCTACCGAAACTTCAGTGAAAGCCTCGAAAAAGCGCTGGAAGATGACAATGTGAAGGCCATCGTGCTTCGGATCACCAGTCCGGGCGGCGCCGGATCCACCTCCGACCTTATCTGGAACAAGGTCCGCGAAGCCACAAAAGAAAAACCCGTCATCGCCTCCATGGGACCTGTCGCAGCAAGCGGCGGATACTACATTGCCATGGCGGCAGACACCATTGTCGCCTCCACCCAGACCATTACCGGCTCCATCGGTGTCTTCGGCGTAGTCATGAACATGCAGGAGCTGTTCAACGATAAACTCGGAATCCATTTTGATGCGGTCACATCGCACGATCAGGCTCTGTGGGTCTCCCCTGACAAACCGATGAGTGAAGCCGCACGGCGTACCTTTCAGGACTTTATCGATGATTTCTATGAGATCTTCCTTGAGCGGGTGGCCGTCAGCCGCGACATGACCGTTGACGAGGTCCGGCAGGTCGCCGACGGACGCGTCTGGACCGGAAACCAGGCACTGGAAGTGGGACTGGTGGATGCGATCGGCGAACTGAACACCGCGCTTGCCATCGCCGCGGAAAAAGCCGGAATCGAAGAATATCTTATCGAAAGATATCCAAAACCAAAATCCATCTTCGACCTTTTCTCCGGTTCGGCGCAGGCACAGGTCAGAAAAATATTCCAGCCAAACATAAAAGAACTGGAATATATCGATCCAATCATCCATATTCTTACCCATGATTCGCGTGCCGTCATTGCACGCATTCCCTTTGATCACAAAATCCACTGACACCCTCCAAACCATTCTGTTGTAACTTATGGAAATAGGCGATTTCCGGCTGGAGCAGCTGAGTGAAGGTATTTTTGAAGTATCGCCGGCAGGCTCCATCCGGAAAATCAGGGATCATCACAAAAAGGAACCTCCAGGGGATTCATTCGCACAGGTCGGAATCGATCCCGTGCTCATAGATACGGGCTCCATCCGGATTCTGCTGGATTGCGGACTCGGTATGGGACTGGACCGGAAAGAGCCGGATCCGGATACCTCCAACATCGTCACAAATCTGGACATTTTCGGGTACCGACCCGAAGACATCGACATGGTCGTACTGAGCCACCTCCATTATGACCACGCCGCCGGACTGAGTTTTACTGCCAAAACCGGAATGGTTTCAGCCACACTGCCCAACGCCAAAGTCTTCGTCCAGAAAAACGAATGGGAAGCCGCCCTCCGGAGCCTAGATGAGCAAACCGGCAACAGCGGAATGGGTTACGAGCCGGACGACCTCTACCGGCTGGTCGCCGATGGAAGATTTGTGTTCCTTGAGGACGAACTGAAAGAGATTTGCAAAGGCATTACGGTGATACGGACAGGCGGACATACTCCCGGACACCAGATTGTGCGCATCCGGCAAAACAATCGCACCATGTATTACTGCGGCGACCTGATCCCGAATGAAACATTTCTGAACCGTTTTGTCGCCGGAAAAATCGATACCGACCCGGTCAAGGCACGCAAGGCCCGCATGCTCCTGATGCAGCAGGCGTGGCGGGATCAGGCAACACTGCTCTTCTACCACTCCGTTTATCGCAAGGCCGGAATGCTGGTCCGTGACAAGAACCGCGGATTTGTGCTCAAGAAAGGATGATGCATAGACCGGTTTGCCCAGCCAGGCAGCATTGGCCGAATAGGACGCATTAGCCAAATAGAACGCATCGGCCGGATTAAACGCATTGCCCGAACATAAGCCGGATCATCGAACTGCTGCGATCTGTCT